>NZ_CAUFYA010000040.1:0-52682 GCF_959596855.1 uncultured Butyricimonas sp. | reverse complement strand
GCAATCCATAAATCCCGTTCTTGGTTATCTCGAAATCAATATCCCGTATCGCCCACTGCACACTGTAACGATGAGATAAATGTTCTATTTTTACAATTGATTCTGACATACAATATGAATAATTTATACAAACATTAGTATTGATCTATATAAGAATCTTGGTTATTCAATTCTTTGAAAGAAACTACTTTACCACCGACATTCAACGTACAGATCTCCTTAGGATTAGGCGACAACGGCTCTCCATACGGTGTATCATACACGATAAAATTCCCCATTTCCGTACCCACAAACAATCTAACATAGTTCTCATACGCACCCCAAGCCATATAAGTAACTCTGTCATTCGGGTCCTTCAACGTGATAAAAGGGTGGTCTGTAAATCCTAAATTACGATCAATGTAACGGATCTCATTTCCTTTACTATACAATACGTAACGTTGCTTATCTACTTCAAGCCGTGTTCCCAATCTTGTCAAGAAAACAGTTCCTTCCTGCAAATTTCCCACAGGAAACTCCATGAGTCTATTTTCCGCACCGTTTTTCACCTCTCCGGTCTTCGCATCCGTGGCAAACTCAGTCCACCAAGTTTTACCGGAGGCATCATTATAAATCATACCAAAAACCGGATATTCTCCACCCATCATAGGATGCCCTGCATCCTGTACATACCAAAGATACAAAGGTTTCGTACCGACCGGCATATCCCACACCTCGGCACACCCACTAATTTCCACGCTTGCCGTAGATTTTGTGGATGCCAACTTGGCTATTTGGAATTGCTCACCATCTTCAACCCACTGTCCCCAACCGGGGAACCACTCTTCATATTTCAAACTTCCACTCTTCGTGAACATAATAGAAACCACCCTTCTGTTCAACACATCATAACACGGAATGGATTTAAACGCCATGGACGCACGCCCGATCAATGAAATCTCGTACCCTTTGGCGTCTAGAACCATTGGTTCCTGTCCGAATTCTCCCGCCAAATTATTTTTACTCATCATCCGACGATACAACGCCCCTTTCTCATCTCTCACGAATGTCTGTAAACCGAAATCGCCTCCTATAGAATATACATCATATCGATCCATAATATTTCCGACAAACGACAGCTCTTCCAAATTCCCCACCTTCATGAAATTCTCACAATTGATCTCGTACATTCCTGAAGAAGATACTACCGTAATCGAACCCATCGCCCCGATATTCGTTGCCCCATTAGCGTAACTCATAAATTTAGGAGTCCCAACAAGCTCTTCACCATTCATCTCGAAATAGACATTATCTCTCAACTCATAATTCCAAATACCGGCATCCGCAACACGCTTGATAAAGGAGAGTTTAGAATTTCCTCCGTTTTCCGACAACACGAACCAATCTGCCGAGGCATTCGAGGGGGTGATAGTCACGTATATCGGCAACACAAAAGTAACACCGGTATTTTTTTCAATAATCGAAAAAGTTCCGTTTTTCCCTTTCCCGTCAAACTTCACCATACCAATCCGTTTGATTATCTCATCGGTAGATATCTCGAAATCAGCCTCATGACTCAATACTTCGTCCTCCAACTTCCATTCGTAAGTCACTTCTGATGCCCGCTGCAAAGAATCCACTCTCCAAGCAAAATAGGGACTTCCTCGAAACTTCGTTATCTCCCCTGCACGTGCATACATCGTGATGGCACTTTCCGTCCAAATCGGTTCATCGACGTTCTTGTAATCATAATTCCCTTCATCATCAAAACAACTTGTTAAAAAGCCCAACATGAAGACTCCTAATAATATTATACTATTTCTCATACTATTTCATTTTAACGTTAAATCAATGAATCCAAAATACGTCGGTATTTTTCTCCGTCAACCGGATCGTCCAAATGCTCGTTCAACCATTTCTTGAACCGATTCACCATATCGATCGCTTTTGCCGGACTCTCTTTTATCATCTCTCCGTCAAACTCGTTAGCACCTTCCACAACCTCCAAGAACAATTTATACTTCTCGTAAGAATACTCTCCTAATAGAGCATACTGCACCTCATAATCCCACCACTCGGGTTTCGTCTCCACGTTTGTCCACACGATCACTGCCCGACGACGTTCATATTGTCCAAGCTCTACCGCTTCATTCGGGACAAGTTCCACGACCAAACGAATTCCCTCCTCACCCATTGCCACCAAACGATCCGATCTGTGCAACGTCACCGTTATCGTATCCCGGATCTCCTTGTCGCCTTCAACCACAGGCCGCGCATGAAAGGTGTATTGTTCCTCCAGCGCATATTCTTCTGCCTGGGCCGTACCGTCATCCGTGATCGCCTTCAACCCGAAATGCAAATCCGAAGTCAACATTGTTCCGGATAATTGTACCGCCAATTTCACCTGAATAGATTTCGTCCCGTCCGGGTAAAAGAAAAAGGACGCCCGAGTCGTGTCTGCTTGCTCGGTCCCCGGAGAGAGGGCATTCATGTAAAATTTATCGAAATAAATTTGGTGCTTTCCGTTAAAAACGCTGATGTCATCCTTGTTGCAAGCAACGGCTAACAACACAAACACAACGAATATAAAATATATACCTCTTTTCATAACATCTTTTTATCGGGTTCAACTAATTACTTCTGATCTGTCGGTAAAGGCAAGCAAGCCTCGCTTTTCGTCAATTTCCGAGAAACCCCATTCCGCTCAAAGGGTGCATCCAACCTCTTGTACAAATAGAATAACTGCCCTTCCGAAATCCATTCCCTACGTGCATCTTCTACCAAATCCGTCACGAATTCGGAGAAACTGTTTTGTTGAGTCAACGTATTTGCCAATCCACGCTTTGCCCGAATATCATTTAAAATGGAGTATGCCTCTTCAAAATTTCCCTTCTTGGCGTAATACTCTGCCATAATATAACGCATCTCCGTCAAACGCAACACCGGGGACATCTTCAAATGCTCGCTCTCTTTCGGATTTGTCGAGGGAAGATACCATTTACCTGAAATCGGATACACATACTGAGCAAAAAAGATCATACAACTGGAACGAATATCCGTTTGCCATTCATCATTACCGCGGCTTTTGAATAAATCCGCACGTCGCACCAAGAAATAATTATTGACAGTTCCTCCTCCGCCCTCCGGGGCTTTCGGCTTAAAATAATTCTCTAAGCCGGCTTCATCATACGCTCTCTTATTGTAAGCAGTAAAAAGAATACTTGACTTTGACTTGTAATCTCTCCGGGCATCAAAAGCCTCAATATCATTTCCAGACTTAAATGTCAATCCACTAAAATCATCCTCAAAGAATGCCTTTCCCCCTTCCTGTGTTCCGGCCTCCACAACCTCCTTGGCACAAGCGAAAGCCTCGTCAAGACGGTTGGCATATTGATACACGCGTGCCTGCAAGGCAACAATCGCATGATAATTCAACCGATAAGCACGACCATAGAAGAATGACTCGTAATCCGAAATCGTGGGCAAAGAAGTCCGCATCGAAGCTGTCGCATTAGCTTTCACTCCTGCTTCCGTGGTATCAAACACGGCAACCAACTTTTTGGCTCGCTCCAAATCACCAATCACTTTCTCCAAAAACGGGGTAACCTGAATACTCGTTGCCAGGATATTCGGATAAGTATCAACATAAGGCACGTAAGTCTGCTGGTCATCATTCACGGGCGCCGGAGCAAATAGGCGCAACATATCAAAGTGCAGTAACGCCCGACAAGCATACGCCTCACCCATGATCAAACTCCTCTCCAACTCGCCCTCCCGAAATTTATCTGCCGAGGCTTGCTCTATATTCTGGAGCAAATCATTCGCATTGGCAATCACCTTGAAAGCGGACAGCCACACCTGATCGATCACATCCCGAGTCGTATTATCCAAATACCTGAATCCTTGAAATGCTTTATACAAATCAGACCGATTCGCATCTTCGTTATCCACGTCATATTGCTGGGACATACAGTCCACCATCCCGAACGAAAGTTCCCGCCCGTACAAAGCAGTCACACTCATGGATTTATACAAGCCGTTCAACACGGCACGGTACCCTTCCCCATCAGCAAACAAGTGTTCCGACTCGAATTCTCCCTCTTGCTGCACATCCAACCAACTCTCGCAAGCCGTAAACGACAACAGGAAAACAATGGCTAATATTTTACTATATATTTTCATATCACTCCTTTTTATCAAATTCCTATACTAAGCGTAAAACTATAATTCCGCGAGAACGGGTAACTTGTACCTCTCTCTTCCTTTACCGTCGACAACCGGAATACATCGTTCATATTAAAACGGATAGACAACATATTCAAACGATATTTCGATATCAAAGCCCGGCTGAAATCATATCCCAAAGAGAGCCCGCTAAGATTGAAATAATTATAATCCTGCACGAACCGAGACGTCACCTGCGTCTGCGTGTCCTTCCCCATATCATAGAAGGGTGTACGGTCACCCGGTTTCACCCACCGCTGCGTTAATACACGTTTATCCACGTTCTGGTCGTAAATACGCGCATTCTCCACTTTATTCAACAATGTCTCGTTATACGCCTGAGCACCCCATTGATACATGAAAGACGTATTGAGATAGAAACCTTTCCAACTTACGTTCAAGCCTAAAGACCCCTGAACATCTGGATTGCGATCCCCAACAACCACCTGATCGTTAGGATCCCATGTATAGGTAGCCATACCATTTTTTTTGATAAACCGCTCCCTACCGTTTGCCGGATCGATTCCATCCGAACGAACCGCATAGATAGCAGACTTAGAAGCTCCTTCATAATAAAGGATGACCGGACTACTCAAGATATCCTCGTACTCGCTCCTACCGTTCTTTAAATTTTCCCATTCTTTTAATATTGCCGCATTGTAAGCCTGTACGTCCTCACCCAACTCCGTGATCACGTTCTTGTTATGTCCCAACGTACCATTGACAGCCACCATCCAATCCTTGTTGCGAAAAAGCGTGGCATTCAAAGTCAACTCTATACCCTCATTTTTGATTCCGCCGGCATTCACGCTATAAGAGGTAAAACCAGAAGATTTACGCACGTTGATGTTATCAATCAAATCGGTGGTCTTCTTGCAATAATACGAAAAATTCAACGAAATCAAATCATTCAGGAACCCCATGTTCAAGCCAAGATCCAAGGTCTTCGTCTTCTCCCAAGTCAGCTTCGGATTCCCCAACGACATAAGCCCAGCAGCAGGTCCAGTGAAATACCACGCATCGGAATCAATTTTATATGTCGTAGTTGCCATGTTCGACGGGAAACTCACATTACCGGTGCTACCGTAAGAGCCTCTTAATTTCAACATGGAAATCAACCAACTGTCTTTCATAAAAGCATAATTATGGAAATTTATACCGGCTCCTATGGACCAGAACGGTGCCCACTGTTTGTCTTTCCCGAACTTAGAGGAGGCGTCAAAACGGAAAGAACCATCTAACAGATAAACATCCTTGAATGAATAATTGACAGAACCTAAGATACCAATTTTCCGATTTTTATTCGACGACACATTGGATTTATCCAACTGTTTTGCCGCATAAATCGGGGAATAAGCATTACTCAACCCGAACCCCGTGAAAGTAGAGGAAGACGCCTCACTTTTATCCTCGCTCAAATCCACACCAAAAGTCACGTTCAAAAAATGTTGCTCGGAGAACGTATTACTATAATAAAACATCGCCTTACCGCTCCAACTCCAACCACTATTATCAGATATGTTCAATACCCCCTTATCCTCTTCGGCTGCCCCACCCAAAGCTAAGTCCCGAGGATCGTTAAACGACTTCGATTTCCCCGTCTGTTTTCGGATACTGAAAGAACCCTTGAATTGGAACCCATCCAGAAAATACATGTTCACGTTGAAATTATTCGTGATATCATCATTAGAACTCCGTCCGTCAAAACTATTCAAATAATGTACTTTATACAACGGATTATCCGCACTGTACCCCCCGACGGATACTTTCTTTAACATTTCGCCATCCTCGTCGTACAACTCCACGTAAGGTTTCAACGTCGTGTATTGAGAAAAATCTCCATAAGGTGAATTTTCCGATTGTGTCTTATTATACGTAATAGAATTCAACATTTGCAACCACTTCTTCGGACGATAATCCAAGGTCAATCCAGCCCCAACCCGCCTGCGGTGGGAACCTTTCATCACACCGTTGTTGCTGTCGTAATTAAAATCCAAACTGTAGCGGATACTCTCCTCCCCACCTTGGATATTCAAGCTATGCGTATGATTGAACACATTGCGCAAAGGCTTGGACATCCAATCCGTGTTCACTCCCCGCAAAATATTATTCAATCGGGCGTGATATTCCTGATCGCACCAAGATTGCGTATTATTTTCATCGGGTGTATATCGCCCGCTCAACCGTTCCACTTCCAACATCTCCTTCGCATCGCAAAGGTTGTAATCCGACAAATCCGGGAAATCTGCACCCCCGCTAAAATTATACGTGATCCGCATCTCGCCCGGCTTCGGGGCTACCGTCGTCACAACTACCACGCCGTTAGCCGCCTGCGAACCGTACATTGCCGTGGCAGCAGCATCTTTCAAAATCGTCATGCTCTCGATACGGTTCATATCCATATCATAAATTTTCTGAACGTCCACCTGGAATCCATCCAGAATAAATATCGGCAAATTCGGGTTATCTTTTAAATTCGTCCGTTGGGTACGTCTATTCTTCTCCGCTTCCAACCCCTTGTTAATCTCAATGGACGACTCTCCCCGAATATTAAACTCCGGTAATGCATTCGGGTCCGACCCCCAAATATTGTTTTCCTTGAGTCGAAAAGAAGGATCGAACACCTGCAAGGCGGCAATCACGTTCTTGTTATTCGTTTTCATCAACTGGTCTTTCGTCACCGTGGTCACGTTTCCCGTGAAGCTCTCCTTACGCACGTTCATGTACCCGGTCACCACGACCTCGTCCATCTTCACCTTATCCTCTTTCATCACCACGTTGATCGTGTCCTTACCCGTGTACTTCACCTCTTGGGTAACCATCCCCACGAAAGTATAAACCAACACGACCTCCTTCATCTCCGGTAGCGTCAGCGAATACCGTCCCTCGGCGTTCGTGGCGGTACCGAGATTCACCCCTTTGACACGCACCGTCACTCCCGGCAAAGGCTGTTTCTCCTCATCCGTCACCCGCCCGGCGATACGGATTTCTTTCTTCTTCTCGTCATCCCTGACAGGTTTCAACACGATCACGGCGTCCTCGATCACGTAGGTCAATCCCGTCCCTTTCAAACATTCTCTCAAGATTTTCTCGATATCGGCAGCCTTGACATTCACGCTAACCTTCCCGGCTTTATCCAAATCCTCCTGATTATACATGAACACAAAGGTCGTCTGGCGCTCTATCGCCCACAAAACATCTTTCAGATAAGAGTCTTTCATCGAAAGAGAAATCTGTTGCCCCGTTTGGGAATACACGGACGCGTTCGTGCTCATTATTCCCAATAGAACAAATAATAATGTACACTTCGTCATAAGCCATAGCTTTTTAAATTTCCCTAGATCGCTCTGTGGAAACATTGGTTTTTTTTCCATAAATTTGTTCTCTAAATGCGTTAATAATTATCTCTGTCCCAACGGAGGTAATTCAGGCAGGAAATGTTACCGGCATTTCCTGCTTTCTTTATCTGCCGCGTTTAACTTTTAGAACTTTACCGTTCCTCTCTATTTTCACCTTACCGTTCAATTCAAAAACGCGCAACAAAGGCTCTATCGTCTCGTGGCGACTCATGTTAAAACCGAACCGGAAATCTTTCACCTCGTCACTGTCATACTCCACCGTCACGTCATACCAACGTTCGACAATCCGCATAATCTCCTCCAATCGCACGTCACGGAAGCGGAATTTGCCATCTTTCCACGCCGTGTAATAACTGACATCCACTTTCTCCACTTTCACGCCCCCCGTCGCTTTATCCAGAACCAATCGTTCATCCGCGTGCAACCTCTTCGAACCGGTAATCCCTTTCCCTGACACCGCCACAGCCCCTTGAACCAAAGTCGTGCTTGTAAACACCTCATCCCGGTAAGCGGTAACATTAAACCGCGTTCCCAACACGGTTACATCATAACACGCCGTCCTCACGACAAACGGCTTCTCCTCGTCTCGTGCCACCTCGAAATAAGCCTCCCCTTCCAGTTCCACGTCACGGGTATCCCCGGTAAACCGGACGGGATAACGAATCCGGGTCATCGAATTCAAGTACACCTGCGTCCCGTCACTCAACACCAGTTGATATTCCCCGCCTTTCGGTACCGTTACCACGTTATATATCAAACTATCCGTCGGAACCTTCCCTGCCGTGTCTTGATAAGAAAGCATATTTCCGCAATTCTGTATAACCATTCCATCGTTTACCCGGATGGCACCGGAAGTTGCTGCCAAATCGACAACGTCCCCAGTGGACAAAATCAAAGAAGCTTTCGCCCCTCCCGGTTCAATCGTGTGGCTCGCCATTACCGGTAACACGGACTTATCTTCCGTCTGTCCTTTCCACAGATACAGCGCCACGCACAAGGGTACCAGCAATACGGCAGCGTAACGCGCGAAGCCTACCCACCCGCGGGAAATCCTTCTCTCCCGACTCCGTTTTTCCTTGTATCCCTTCCAACCGCTCTCCTTGTCAAACGAATCGAACTGCTGCTTTTTCCACCTCCGGTTCTCCTCGTTCAATAACCGCTCGTACAAGCGTTCGTGTTTAGCCGAACTCTCCCGCCACGCCGCCAGCTTCCGTTCCTCCTCCCCCGACAATTCTCCCGTCAACGAGGCCGCAATCCATTGAGCGATAACAAAAGGATCGTATTCCATATCATTTTTTCCTTGCTTCATCATAAATAAATTTTTCCTCCATAAAACCGTCTGTTATTACAATCGTTTTAATATATAACACGAAAATCAATTTTTATGGGGAACGGAAAATTCATTTTATTCCATTTATTTTCCCAAATAAAATAAAACACACAGATTTACAAAAACTTACACTCTTGAAAAATCAATGAAGAAACATAAATACCAAGTAATAATAATCTTTCAGCATCACACGCAGTTTCTTGTAAGCAATTTTTTTCAACGTGTGCACGGAACTCTCGGCAACACCTAAACGTTCGGCGATCTCTGAATTTTTCAAACCGTCCAAGGACAACTGTATGACTTGACGTGTTTGCGGGGGCAACGCGTTCACCGCCTCATAGAAAATCCTGTACGCTTCTTCCTCGATCAATGTCTCCGTGTAAAATTCCTCCGATATCACGACAGACAAATCTTCCCGTTTCAATTTGTTATCCCGTATCGAATTCAGACAGTGATTGCGCACGATCGTATAAAGAAAAGACTTTATATTAAAGGTATCATTAAAATCCGCACGGCGATGCCAGAACTTCACGAAACTCTCCTGCACGATATCAGCAGCCAAGGCATCATCTTTCAGGTAAGTCGCAGCGAACACGCACAAAGCCTGATAGTACTGGTCGAACAACTCCTTGAAAGCCTGTTCGTCACCCTGCCTGATTTTTTCGATAGATAATCCCATTCTTGCCTGTTTACGGAATGAATTGAATACAAAATTATAAAAAATCGGCAAAATACTCCGTTTTACAAAAAAAAATCAGGAACAAAATCAATATTCCAACATTAGAGGTTGTATTAAAACAAAACGAGCTATCTAAAATTTCAATCACACGAAGCTGTTTTCAATTTTCAACACAACACGAAGAAATCATCTACAAGTCAAGTCAATAACCTATATTAATACAACTATACTTCCATATCAATTCCGGTTCAATTCCGTCATGAACGCTATACGAACCCTATATGAACCCTATATGAACCCTATATGAACGCTATTATAAATAGCGTTCATAAAGGGAAATAAAAGCTTATCTAAAGTTTTTCATCTACTACTGAACCGGAAGTCATATGGAAGTATAGTTTGATTCTTTCAGGTTATTAGTATAAACAGTATTTATACTCATCCCGTGAAGAAAACCTGCAACCGGAAACCTTTGCATTCCCCCGAATTATTCCCTATATTTGTCCCGCAAGATAAAGAAAACATGTACATAGATACTCATTCGCACATTTACGCGGAAGAATTTGACAATGATCGGGATGAAACCGTGCGACGGGCTTTTGAAGCTGACGTCCGGTATATCATTTTACCGGATATAGATCGAACTACACGGCAATCCATGTTGGCGCTTGCCGGGCAATACCCGGATAACCTGTTCCCGTTGCTGGGAGTCCACCCTACCTCGGTCAACGCTTCGTACCGGGAAGAGATGAAAGCCTTCGAGAAACTTCTCGGGCAAACGACGATATACGGTATCGGGGAGTGCGGGATTGACCTCTACTGGGACAAAACTTATTACAAGGAGCAAATCGTCGTTTTTGAACGGCAACTGCATATCGCCCGTGAAATGGATCTTCCCGTGGTGATTCATTCAAGGGAATCCTTGCCAGAAATTTTCGCCGTGTTGAAAAAGCAACATTATAACATGAAGGGGATACTCCATTGTTTCCCCGGCAACGAGGAAGACGCCCGACGGGCGATAGATCTCGGGTTCCGGTTAGGTATCGGCGGGGTCGTCACCTTCAAGAAATCTTCTATGGCCGAAGTCGTCGGCAAAATAGAAACGGAACACCTTGTTCTCGAAACGGACGCACCCTACCTCGCACCTGTTCCTTTCCGGGGAAAACGGAATGAAAGTAGTTATATTCCGTATATAGCCACTAAAATTGCTGAAATTAGAGGTATTGACACGAAAAAATTACAGGAAATAACAACGAATAATGCGATGAATTTATTTAATTTGCATAGCAAAAGCGTGGAAAGTAAATTTTGATTTATGACAAAACCCGTGTTGATTATATATACTGGCGGAACCATCGGGATGGTGAACGATCCCGAAACGGGGGCGTTATGCCCGTTCAATTTCGACCAGATTGCCTGTGAAGTTCCCGAAATCAAAGAATTCGGCTTCACGATCGATAGTTATACATTACCGGAAATCATCGACTCCTCGGATCTGCAACCGAAGCTGTGGAAAGATCTGTGCGAGATCATCCTGAAGAATTACAACGATTACCGGGGATTCGTGATCCTGCACGGAACGGACACGATGGCATACTCGGCAGCGGCATTGAGTTTCATGCTGAACAACCTGACGAAACCGGTCGTGTTTACCGGATCGCAATTGCCGATCGGGAAAATTCGCACGGACGGGAAAGAAAATCTGATCGCCGCCATCGAGATCGCGGCGGCTTATGACCAAGAAAAAGCTATCGTACCGGAAGTGAGTATCCTATTCGGGGCTAAATTATTCAGGGGAAACCGGACGACCAAGATAAACGCCGAGAGCTTCGACGCGTTCCAGTCATTCAATTATCCCCCTTTAGCGAGCATAGGTATTCATATCCATTACGATTACAGCGCGATCGATTACACGCCGAGGGTGGAACCGGTGGAGGCATTCTGCGACGTGGACACGAATATCGCCATATTGAAAATATTCCCGGGTATGCGTCCGGAGGTGATCGACGCCGTAACGGGTATCCCGGGATTAAAAGGAATCATACTCGAAACTTACGGTTCCGGGAATGCCCCGACAAATAAAGTTTTTCTTAACAAAGTAAAGGATGCCCTGTCGAAAGGTATCTTTATATATAATGTTACCCAATGCCAAGGCGGAAGCGTGGAAATGGGTAAGTATGAAACAAGTAGAGAGCTACTTAATGCCGGAGTTATCAGCGGACATGACATCACGACGGAAGCGGCAGCGTGTAAAATGATGTACGTGCTGGGCAAATATAAAGACCCTAACGAAGTGAAAAAATATTTAAATAACGCCTTGAAGGGAGAAATATCACCCAAATATATTGGCTTTTAACGTTTTTTTTATACCTTGGTGCCCGATTTGGACTCAAGGTGGTGCAAATTGAAAAATATAACAGCTTAAAACAAAATATAGAGTTAAAATTTAATTATTAATAAACTAAAAATCAGTTAAATTGATCATGAGAAAATTATTTGCACTAATAGCAGTTTTAGGAATGCTTACTATTGGAGCATCATCTATGCTAATGGCTCAAGAGAATGAAACAACTCAAACAGAGACCACTGAAACTTATCAAGACGAGGAAACTACAACAGACCCGACCGTTCTGGAAGATGAAGACGCGATCGAAAGTTCTTCTTTCCACGCCGTTGTAAAACAAAAATTCATCGAGGGTGGTGCCATGTTCATGAGTTTCGTTATCTTGGCTTTGATCTTCGGTTTGGCTATCGCTATCGAGAGAGTTATCTACTTGAACTTGGCAGCTACTAATAGCAAGAAATTAATCGCGAGTGTAGAAGACGCTTTGGAAAACGGTGGTGTTGAAGCAGCGAAAGAAGTATGCCGCACGACCAGAGGTCCTATCGCAAGTATTTTCTATCAAGGATTATCCCGTTATGACCAGGGAGTCGAAATGGTAGAGAAATCCGTTGTTTCTTACGGTTCCGTTCAAATGGGACTTTTGGAAAAAGGAATGTCTTGGATCGCTTTATTCATCGCTTTGGCCCCGATGTTGGGATTCTTGGGAACAGTTATCGGTATGATCGACGCCTTCGATAAGATTCAGGCAGCAGGTGATATCCAACCGTCATTGGTTGCGGGAGGTATCAAGGTTGCATTGATCACGACCGTTGCCGGTTTGATCGTTGCCATGATTCTTCAGGTATTCTACAACTACTGTGTTGCAAAAGTTGAAAGTATCGTAAACGATATGGAAGATGCATCCGTAACCTTGTTAGATATCCTTGTAAAGTACAATCAAAAACACTAAACCATGCTTAAAGTAACCAAGTTATTAAATATCCTAACCATTGCAATGTTTGCCATTACAGTGGTGTTAGTTGGGTTATTTTTCTTCGGGGGAGAGCTTCCGAACGCCCAATATAGCACGCCTGTATACACAGACCAATTAATATGGTGGGCATATATATTGTTCGGGTTGACAGCCCTTGCTGCTTTAGTATTCCCGATTGGTCGCCTGTTGACCAACCCGAAACAGGCAGTTAAAACGCTGATCGCGCTCGTCGGAGTATGTTTACTCGTTTTAATCGCTTATTCCATGTCAGACGGAACGATCATGAATCTTCCGGGATACGACGGACCGGACAACGTGGAAGGCACTTTGAAATTTGCCGACACGATGCTATTTACCATGTATTTCTTGGGAATAGGAGCCGTATTAGCAATTATTGTAACTGAAATTATCAGACGATTTAGATAATTATTATGGCAAGAAAAAAGACACCGGAAATTAATGCCACTTCAACGGCGGACATCGCATTCTTGTTGTTGATCTTCTTCTTGGTATCAACAACAATGGACGTCGATTCCGGTTTGTTCAGACGGTTACCGCCCATGCCACCCGAGGATAAAGTACAGATTCCTCCCGTTGCCAAACGTAACGTTTTACAGGTGATGGTAAACAAGGATGACATGTTGGCTGTAAATTCCGAGATGATGGACGTTTCCCAGTTGAAGGCAAAAACGATAGAGTTTATCCTGAACAAGGATAATAAACCAGACCTACCGAGCAAGAAACTCAAGGAGATTCCTTTCTTCGGGCAAGTCGAGATCTCGAATGGTATTGTTTCCCTGCAAAGTGACCGCGGTACATCTTACAAAATGTATATCGCCGTTCAGGATGAATTGACGGCTGCCTACGATGAAGTAAGAGATATGAAGGCCATGGAAAAGTGGGGAAAGAAGTATAGTGAACTCACGGAAGAGCAGATGGATGCGGTAAGAAAATACATCCCGACGGCTATTTCCGAGGCTGAACCTAAAAATGTTGGACAGAAAGGAGGAGGTAAATAATGGCTAAATTCAGAAAAGAAGGCTCGAAAGATGTACCGGCAATTTCAACGGCATCTTTACCTGACATCGTTTTCATGTTGTTATTCTTCTTCATGGTAAGTACAACGATGCGCGAGGTTACTCTTATGGTCAACAACGGTATGCCCGAGGCAAGACAAGTTTCGAAACTGGAAAAGAAATCCTTGGTTAGTAACATCTATATCGGGAAACCGAAAGATCAGTTTGTCGGGGTATACGGTAGTGAACCGCGTATCCAGTTAAATGACAAACTTGCCGGATTACATGAAATCAGTGCCTTCGTGATCGCCGAGCAGGAAACTCGTAAGGAGGAAGAGCGCAACATGATTACCAACAACTTGAAAGTTGATCAATTTACAAAGATGGGTATTGTTACCGACGTGAAGCAAGAACTACGTAAAGCGAATTCACTTCGTATCAGCTACGCGACACGGAAGAAAGTATAATACTTTTATCAATTATAATTTAAAAAAAGGGGGCAAACGCTCCCTTTTTTTAAAAAATTGATTAGCTTTGCACTCGGATAAAACAATGGTCCCCTAGTTCAATGGATAGAATGAAGGATTCCGGTTCCTTTGATATGGGTTCGAGTCCCGTGGGGATCACATAAAAAATGTGTGTCAGAACTGACACACATTTTTTATTCACCGGATTACCTTAATCTCCCGCAACCATTTCAATATATCCTCTTTCGCTTTCTTCACTTGGCTGCCTCGTACCGGGAAGCCGTCCAGTACCTTTGATTTCGGGCAAAGTTTCTTGATATCGTCACCCGTATGTCCCATGCGGCTACCCTCGTGTGTCATAAACGGGATGATTGTTTTCCCCGATAAATCATACCCGGACAAGAATGTTGACACGGGAGGGGCAATCGTCGCCCACCAGCAAGGCGAGCCCACGAATATGGTATCGTACTGCTCGATATTTTCGATCTTTCCCTTTATTGCAGGTTTATGTCCTTCCGCGATCTCTTTCTTTGCCTGATCGACTACCGCCTGATAGTTGGTCGGATAGGCTTTCTCCGGCACGATTTCAAAAACATCGGCTCCCGTGGCTTCTTTTATCTGGTTCGCCACTTCTTTGGTATTCCCGCTATGGGAAAAATACACGACCAGTACTTTTTTCTTTTCCGCTGAAGGCTGTGCTTCCAATCCGACGCCGGTGAATACCGCCGCTAACATGAATAAATAACATTTCTTGCTCATACTATTCTATTTTTGTGATTATTATATTGTATCTCGTTTATTCGACAATACAAAAATAAGGGGAAACGATAAACCGTTCGTTATACGAATTACAGATATATATACCCGTATTACTGATCAGGGCAAACGCGTCAAAACGCTTTTCGCCCTTTTAGTCAAAAGTTTATAAAGTCCATCAAGTTCATAAGGTTTATGGACCCTAGCGGGCGCTTTGTCCACTGCAGCATAGCTGCCGGTAAACCTTGTCCGAAGGACGCACAGTACTTTATGAACTTTATAAACTTTAGGAGCTGAAAAGCTCAACTTTATGAACCGGGCGAAAAGCGTTTTTAACGCTTTTGCCCTGTATTACCGATTCGGATTATCGGGAGTTTTTATACCTTTGTACAAACTGATAGTTATGCAAAGACCGTTTAAATTTACCAAATTCAAACTGATCACGGGGTATATTCTGATACTCCTTCTCGGTGCTATTGCCATCATTTTTATTTACAAGCAGACGATAGCTCTCACGGAGAAAGGGAATGACGAGATTGTCATGCAACAGAAATTATTCATCATTGGCAATACGCTGACAAAACTATACGAGGCAGAGAATACTGGATTGTCTTTTTCCCAAACCGGTTCGGAAAAGAATTTCAACAGGTATATGCAATTGATTCAAGATATCCGGTATAATATGGATACCTTGAAATACCTGTCCATGAGCGAGGAACAAAACATGCGGATCGACACGGTTCATGCGCTTTTGAGCGACCGGATACAGAATTTGAAAGATTTACTCTATGTCAAAAAATACGCTATCCCGGAGGATTTTTACAATAAGACAGTTGAAAAGATTGAATTTCTGAAAGACTCTATCGGCAAAGAACCTGAAATCAAACATCGGATTGTCGCGACAGTGGATAGCAGTAAGATTATTAAAGAAAAGAAAGGGTGGCTCGGCATCCGTACTAAAAGGGATTCCATTTTAAGAGTGGACACGACCTACCACTACTTCGCGGACACGGTCGGGATATCCAATAACACGGATTCACTCATGAACGTGATTCGCGATTCGTGGAGTCAATACCAGCAAGAGAAAGAAGAAATAGATGCAGAGATTTACAAGCGGGAAAAGATTGTCATACAAAGCGGACAAAAGATCACGGAACGTTTGAAACGCATATTAAAAGCCCTCGAAAAAGAGGAAATCGAGCACACCCGCATCCGTTTGGAACAGCAGCAAACAACCACCGAACAGCTTACCCAAACGCTCTCGTGGGTGGCAATCATAGCCTGCCTGCTGGTGGTGTTTTTTGTTATTCTTATCATCAATGACATCAGCCAAAGCCAACGATACAGGCGGGAACTGGAAGCCGCCAACGCTTACACGGAACGTTTGTTGCACAACCGGGAAAAGTTGATGCTTACCGTTACGCATGATATAAAATCACCTCTAAGTTCTATTATCGGGTATATTGAATTACTGAGCAATACACCCTTGGAGGAACGCCAATATTATTTCCTCCGGAACATGAAAGGCTCTGCCGAGCATATACTGCATCTGGCTAACAACCTACTGGATTTCTCCAAGTTGGAAGCCAACAAAATGGAGATTAATACCGTTCCGTACACTCCCGGTCGCCTCCTGCAAGAGATTGCAGACAGTTTTCTGCCCTTGGCCGGAGAAAAAGGATTAGAATTAAGGAGTGATATCAGCAACGCGCTGAACGAACATTTCTTGGGCGATCCCATGAAAGTAAGGCAGATCGTGGTGAATATCCTCTCCAACGCCATCAAATACACTCAAAAAGGTAAGATTTCGCTCTCCGCCTTTAGCCCCGGAACCAACAACGAGCAACTGATGATCGTTATCAAAGACTCCGGTCCCGGCATGACGGAAGAAGAACAGGAACTTATTTTCAAGGAATTTACCCGACTTACACCACAGCACAATAACGGCGCGGAAGGAACCGGATTGGGACTCACGATCACGATGCAACTCGTACACCTGTTAGGAGGAGAACTCTCCCTCAACAGTAAAAAGGGGGAAGGAAGCACATTCACCGTGAAACTTCCTCTCGTGAAAGCGCCCATGCAAGAAACAGCCGCAACAGAATCGGGACAAATCGCTCCCGTTATGCACGAGGGAACAAAAGCCTTCCTCGTGGATGATGATGAATTACAGCTTACCGTCAATTCGGAATTTTTGCGTAAAGTAGGTATTAGCAGCGACACGTGCACCCATCCTCTTGAAGCGCTGTCCATACTCGAAAAAGGGAATTACGACCTTGTTCTCTCGGATATACAGATGCCTGATATGGACGGGTTCGAACTGGTGAAACAGATCAGACAGTCAGCATCGGAAAAGATAAAAGACCTTCCTGTCATCGCGCTGTCGGCACGAGCTGACATGCAGGAGCAGGAGTACCTTGATGCGGGGTTCTCTGCCTACCTGAATAAACCGTTTACCCCGGAACAACTTTACACCAAGGTAAACGAGTTATTGGACTGGGACATCAAAATAGCTCCACCTGCGGGTGAAGACCATGACACGAACGCACCTTTTGACCTAAGTATGATCATGGTCTTCGCCGACAACGATAAGGATGCCGCAAACCAGATCATTCAATCCTTCGTTTCGGATTGTGTCCAGAATTTCCAACATCTTGAGGAACACGTGCAACAACACGAGATGGAACAAGTCAAGAAACTCGCTCACAAGATGCTACCTATGTTCAAACAATTGTCAATCAATCAAGTTATACCGCTATTACTCTCCCTCGAGAGAATGGGTCCCGAACAAGTGGAAGAAACACAGGTAGCTGAAACCGTGAGAAAAGTCGTTCAAACGGGGAATGAAGTAATACAGTTGCTTCGGAGTTTATAAAGTTCATAAGGTTCATAAAGTTTATAAAGTTACGGGTGTCCTTCGGACAAAATTAAAACGGCAGCACAAGCTGCCGTTGATATAATATCTCGTTGATTTTTTTAAACTTTATGAACTTTATAAACCTTATAAACTTTACAAACTATAAATCCTCCAACCCATAGTTTTTTAGCTTATTATACAGGGTTTTTCGGTCGATTTGGAGCATCCGGGCAGCCTCGCTCTTGTTATTCCTGCACTTTTGCAGAGCTTCCTTTATTAATTCGATTTCCATCTCCCGGCGGGTACCCATCGTCTTTTCCGGTTCGACAGGCTTTTGTGATAATTCCGGTGGCAAGCATATCTTGGTGATTAATTTTCCTTGGCAAAGCAGGGTTGCCCGTTTCACGATATTACGCAATTCACGAAGGTTACCGGGCCAAGCGTAAGTATTAAATATCCGCATCACCTCATCATCAAATCCTGCCACTTGTTTACCCAATTCTTCGTTCGCCTTGTCAAGGAAATGATTGGCAAATACCATGATATCCTCTTTCCGTTCTCTTAACGGCAAAGCTTGGATGGAAAACTCGTTGAGACGATGGTATAAGTCTTCCCGGAAACGCCCTTCGGCAACAGCTTCTTTCAAATTCTCGTTTGTAGCCGAAATAATACGCACGTCAAAAGGCACATCGACACTACTTCCCACGGGATGTACCTTGCGTTCTTCAAGGGCACGCAACAATTGAACCTGCACGTCATAAGGCAGATTACCTATCTCATCGAGGAAAATCGTTCCCCCGGATGCCGTCACAAAATATCCTTGTTTATCACACGCTGCCCCCGTAAAAGCACCTTTCACGTGTCCGAAAAGCTCGCTCGTGGCAATATCTCTCGGGATAGCCCCACAATCCACTGCCACGAAAGGCCCGTCTTTCCGGGCACTCGTCAAGTGAATCAGACGGGCTATATATTCCTTACCGGTACCGCTCTCGCCGTTAATTAAAACGGTCATCATGGTCGGTCCCACCAAACGGATATACTCGTACTGCTGATCAGCACTCTCACTTACCCCTTTTATATAAGCGAAAGCCGTTGTTTTAACTTTTGCCTGAACCGGCTTGGCAGGTTCCGTTTCCAGCTTCAACGCTTCCTGCAATTTCTTCAGAATTTCGTCCGGGATAACCGGTTTTGCCACGTAATCAAAAGCCCCCAACTTCATCGCCGTCACGGCTGTCTGAATATCGGCGTATCCTGTCATTAGCAACACCTGTGTCTCGGGTGTTTTCTCTTTAATCAACCGCAACAAATCAATCCCGTCCTTATCGGGTAAACGCAAATCCGTCAGCACAAGATCAAACGTTTCCTTGTCCAATTTTTTCACGGCTTCCTTGTACGAGAATGCATTCTCCACCTCGAATCCCCGTTTCCCTAACCAATTCTTCAACATGATACAGAAAGTCGTATCATCATCAACCACTAAGATTTTTGCCATACGTCGATTATTTTACACACGAAAATAGTTTTAATCGACTAAAGAAAAAAGTTTTTAACGCAATTTAGGATAAAGGGGAGCTTTCTTTATTCTGCTTCATGTTCGGGGTCACTTAAAAAGTGCGGTAGTAAAAGTCCCGAAATAGCCATCACGATGAAAAATATGTACGTTACCATAATTCCTCCTTTTTTATCATTCAATCCTTTACTCTTATAATAGAGAATTGTATGCCATATCGGCAAACAGGGTAACACTGCCACTCAGATGTCTAATTATCAATGATATGCTATAAAACTAGAATTCCCCGTGGAATGTATTCCATGGGGAATTATGTGGAAAAAGTGTAGAAAAAGACTACAATTTCAACAAGCGTTTTTCAGCTTCCCGAACGGCAGAAATATCCCACGCAGCCATTCTTTCGTCAAACCTGTCCTTTATTTTGTTCAGACAAAGATTCCCGATACTCCCCTCGTGCGTGTGATGAATCTCACGCGTCCCCGCATGATACTCCCCCTGTTGGACTTGCATTCCTATTTTTCGATAGGCTTCCCGAAAAGGTACTCCCGCCATCACCATTTCGTTTACATCTTCCACGGAAAAAATATACCCGTAGCGGAGATCTTTCAGTATATCCCGTTTTAACGCCATGTCTTTCAGCACGAGATGAGCCATAAAAAGACAATCGTTCAATTCACGGAACGCGGGTAAATATAATTCCTTCGTTAATTGCATATCCCGGAAATAACCGGAAGTGAGATTTCCACACAACATTGCCATTTGGGTTGGCAATGATTGTAAGCGATTACACTTCGCCCGAATCAGTTCGAATATATCCGGATTTTTCTTGTGCGGCATAATGCTTGAGCCTGTCGTGTATTTATCCGGCAGATGCAGAAAACCGAAATTTCCACAGGCAAACAGACAGACATCGGCAGCCAGCCGCCCCAAAGTTGTCGCCACGGCAGCCAACCCGAACAACACGTTCTTTTCCATCTTTCCTCTTTGCATCTGAGCGTACACGACGTTATACGCCAGATCGGCGAATCCCAACAACCCGGTTGTCATTTTCCGGTTCAAGGCTATCGACGAACCGTAGCCTGCACCCGACCCGAGCGGATTGGTATTTACCATATCGTACGCCGCTTTCAAGAGCAACAAATCATCTGCCAACGATTCGGCATAAGCGCCGAACCACAACCCGAATGAAGAGGGCATCGCTACCTGCAAATGCGTGTATCCCGGTATCAGTACATCCTTGCTTTCCTCCGCCCGCTGTATCAACAAACGGAACAAGCGTTCCACGCTTTCCAATGTCTCGAAAATCGCTTCTCGCGAAAACAATTTCAAATCAAGTAATACTTGATCGTTCCGGGAACGTCCCGTGTGGATCTTTTTTCCCGCATCCCCACATTCCTCCACCAGCATCAATTCTATTTGCGAGTGTACATCCTCAACCCCTTCTCCTATCACAAACTCCCCCTTTTCCACCCGTGCATGAATACCGATCAATGCCTTTCGTAGTTGTCTGTATTCTTCGTCACTTACCAAACTCACGTGATGTAACATTTCCAAATGTGCCAAACTCCCCGTCACGTCAGCTTTCGCCAACATCACGTCCAATTCCCGATCTTTCCCGATGGTGAATGATTCGGTAAAATTGTCTACATCGTATCCTTTATCCCAAAGCCGCATGAATTTTAGATTTTAAATTATTATCCAGTCCAATATTCGAACAAACGTTTCTATTCCTCGCTCTATTTCATCCAAGCGAATATATTCATTCGCCGTATGGGAACGGGCACTATCTCCCGGACCGATCTTCAGTGAGGTGCATGGAATCACAGCCTGATTCGAGGTCGTGGGCGAACCGTAGGGTTCTAATCCCAACTCCCGACAACGCCGAACGACCGGATGCTCCGCGGGTACCGATGATGAATCGAGGGAGATAGAGCGGGGGGATACCTCGCATTTCACGTGGCGACGGATTGTATCAAGTATTTGTAAGTTCGTGTAAAGTTCATTTACCCGTACATCCACCATGAAACGGCAAGTCGCGGGAACCACGTTATGTACCGTTCCCGCCTCAATCCCCGTAACGCTCATTTTTACTGCTCCCAATAGTTCCGACACCCGTTCAAAACGATAGGTGCGAAACCATTCTATATCTTGCAATGCCCCGTAAATAGCATTCACGCCTTCCTCCCGTGCAGCATGTCCTGATACTCCCGCAACATGGCAATCCAATACCATAAGACCTTTTTCGGCTATCGCGGGACGCATTCCGGTAGGCTCGCCCACGAGGGCAAAATCAATTCTCCCCAATTCCGGGAATACGCGTTGTATTCCCCCGGCTCCCGTGTTTTCTTCTTCCGCAGAACCCAAATACACCAGATTGTACGCTTGTGGCTTTCTGTTCAATATGATGAACGCTGCCAACATGGACACGATACTTCCGCCCGTGTCGTTACTTCCCAAGCCGTACAATTTTCCATCTCTTACCGTCGGGGTAAACGGATCGGTATCCCATGCCCCACCGGGACGTACCGTGTCCAAGTGTGCATCCAGTAATAACGTGGGTTTCGCCGCGTCGAACTCCGGCGAGCGACTCCACACGTTATTACCTTGACGATGCACGTCGAACCTATATTTTTGCAGTATTCCGGTTATAACATCTGCCACTTGCCCCTCCTCCCCGCTAAAAGAGGGGATGGATATAATCCGTTTTAATACTTCTATTGCCTCCTTTGTATCCATTATTCTTCTCCGGTTATTCGAGTGCCTGCCTCGGGATTATCCAATTCATCGGGATGAACCAATCGCACGGATTGTACTCCCGCGTGTATTGCAACAAATGAATATTCCAATTTTGGAATCATTCCAGCATGAATACGTCCTTCCTGTCTGAGTTTGTCATACATAACGGGAGTCAAACGAGGAATCACGGAATTTTCATCTTCCATATCTCTTAATACCCCACGTTTATTGAAACAATAGATTAATTCGACTTCTACGCGGGAAGACAAGGCTTTCGCAACAGCCGATGCGATTCCATCGGCATTGGAATTTAATAATCCTCCCTGCCCGTCACACGTGATCGGTGACAGGACTGGCATGACCCTATTTTGGAATAATAATTCCAATACAGTACTATTTACATGTACAACATCTCCCACATGTCCCCATTCTACTCCTTCTTGCACTCTCTGTTTCGCGCCCACCAAACTCATGTCACAACCGGATAACCCGCAAGCGTTTACACCAAGTGCCTGCAACCGGGCTACCAATATCTTGTTCACCCACCCGGCGTATGCCATCACGGTTACACGCAACATCTCATCGTCTGTTACCCGACGCCCGTCAATCATCCGGCAGGGTATTCCCAAACGTTCTGCCAATTGTCCGGCAAATATTCCTCCCCCATGCACAATCATGAAAGGAGGTTCTATTTTCGCCAGTTTTCGACAAAGCAGCTCCAACCGCCCCTCGTCTTCCAACAATGCCCCGCCAATTTTTATTACTTTGTATCTCATGTCGCATTCATTTTCAATTGCCTTTAAAGCTTTCCGTGAAATAATCCACTTCCTCCTTTCTCATGCACAACGGGGGAAGTAACCGTAATGTATTTTTCCCGCTGTATCCCGTGATAATCCTGTAATTCGTCAACAAGCGGCGACGGAATATAATATGCGGAATATCAATATCCACTCCTATCATCAATCCCTTTCCCCGTACTTCAATTACCCCGGGCAATCCTCTCAGTTGTTCGGCAAAGTATTCTCCGACCTGCAAGGCGTTCTCTATCAGATTTTCACGCTGCATCACGTCCAACACGGCAATGGCCGCGGCACACGCCAAATGATTTCCCCCGAAAGTGGTTCCCAGTATTCCTTTCCTTGCCTCTATCCATTCGTGAACAAGCACTCCCGCCACCGGGAATCCGTTCCCCATGCCTTTAGCCATAGTAATTATGTCGGGTTTTATCCCGGCATAGCGATGTGCAAAAAATTGTCCGCTCCGCCCGTACCCGGATTGTATTTCGTCAAGTATCAACAGAGTCCCGCGATTGTTACAACATTCTCGTGCCAATTGCAAAAAAGCAGGTTCCGCAACCCGGATTCCTCCCACACCTTGGATTCCCTCGATGATAACAGCCGCGTACTCTTCGCTTGCCAATTCCCGTTCGAGAGCTTTCTCGTCATTCAACGAGATAAACTTCACTTGATGCCCCATATTCCACGAAGCCCGTATTTCGGAATTATCGGTCACCGCCACGGCTCCACTTGTTCGCCCGTGAAAAGCCCCGCGCATGGCAAGCACCTTTGCCCGCCCGGTCACGAACGAAGCAAGTTTCAAAGCGTTCTCGTTCGCCTCAGCCCCACTATTACAGAGGAACAGGTTGTAATCCATACATCCCGAAAGGTGTTTCAATTTCTCCTCCAACTCTCCTTGCAAATGATTCTCCACCGAATTGGAATAGAAACCGATCTTTTCCAACTGTTCCGTGATTCCCGCCACGTACCGAGGATGGGTATGCCCGATGGAAATCACGGCATGCCCGCCATAGAGGTCAAGGTATTTGTTTCCTTCCTTATCCCAAAAATACATTCCCTCTGCCCGGACGGGCTCTATATTTATCAGATTATATACTTCAAACATTTCTTGATCATTAAAAATAATTTGCTTTCAATCGTAATCCTGTCATTTCGTCTAAACCGAACATCAGGTTCATATTTTGCACCGCCTGTCCGGAAGCTCCTTTTATCAGATTATCAATCATTGATGTCACGAGCACGTTATCCCCCTCTTTATCCGGATGAATAAAACAATAATTCGTGTTCACAACTTGTTTCAATGACACCGGTTCATCGCTCATGAGTACAAACGGATGTTGCTCATAATACGTTTTATAAAGAGTTGTCAATTCCTCTAACGTGGCTTTACTTTGAAACACAACGTTCACCATAATTCCCCGTGTATGACATCCTCGCACGGGCACAAAAGCGATATCGAGTTCTGTTTTTGCTCCCGCCTCCTGCAAGGTTTCCCGAATTTCGCCCAAATGCTGATGCGTGAAAACCTTGTACACGGATAAGTTCTGCGCCCGGTTACTGTAATGCGTTTCTTCTGTTGGCCGTTGCCCCGCACCTGTCGCTCCGGTTATGCCGAAGGCCGTAATTCTATCTGTCAACAATCCACTCTTCGCGAAAGGCAACAAAGCCAACTCTATCGCAGTCGCGAAACAACCCGGATTTGCAACACGTTGACATTCCATGATCTTGTCCTTATTTAACTCCGGTAACCCGTAAACGAAATTACCTGCCGACGCCCGTAAACGAAAGTCATTACTCAAATCAATCACCCTCACGGATGACGGTATCTTGTTCTCCGATAGAAAACGGGCAGAAACTCCATGCCCCATACACAGGAAAAGTACATCTATGTCATCAAAATCCAAATCCGTGAAAACCTGTTTTGAATACAACAAATCCCGATGTACCCGTCCTATCGGTTCTTCCCGGTGTGATTCACTCTGCAAATACCGCAATTCCACGGCGGGATGATTCACGAGAATCCGAATCAACTCTCCCGCCGTGTACCCGGCAGCACCTGCTATTCCAACTCTTATCATGACAATCAGTTTATAAAGTTCATAAAGTTTATAAAGTTCATAAGGTTTACAAGGTTTTAATAACTCACGAGATACCATATCAACGGCAACACAAGCTGCTGCTTTAATTTTGTCCGAAAGACACCCGTAACTTTATAACTTTATGAACCTTATAAACTTTATAAACTCATTTATTAACCGCCTCGTGTATTCTCAACGGCATTGACAATATTCGGGTAAAGCCCTTCACGTCTTCCGCTGTCCACGCGTTGTTTTCCTCCCCGTATCTGGCAAAAGAAGCATTCATTAGATCATGCGGAGAATGGCATCCCAACAAATCAAAGTGATAGGGACGCATCAATACCCGTACTTCACCCGACACGCTACGCTGCGAGTGTTCCAGAAATTTCTCGATATCCCGCATCACCGGTTCCCCGTACATCGCCTCGTGCAGAAACATCCCGTACCAGTTGCCCAATTGCTCCTTCCAGTACGACTGCCACTTCGTCAACGTGTGTTTTTCCAGTAATTCGTGCGCCTTGATAATAATTAACGGTGCAGCAGCCTCGAAGCCCACGCGACCTTTAATCCCTACAATCGTGTCGCCCACGTGCGTATCCCGCCCGATAGCCCAAGGAGCAGCCAAGGCTTCGACCGCACGGATAGCCTCGATTTTATCAGCATACGTTTTCCCGTTCACCGCACACAATTCCCCCTGTTCAAAGGCGAGAGTCAATTCCTCTTCCCCCACCCGCTGCAACGACGAGGGATAAGCCTCTTCAGGCAACGACCGATCGGACGTCAGAGTTTCCCGCCCACCAACGGAAGTACCCCAAAGTCCTTTATTTATGGAATAAACCAATTTTGTCCAATCACGTTCCACCCCCTTTGCTTTCAGATAAGCGATCTCGTCCTCCCGGCTCAATCGTAAATCACGAGTCGGCGTGATAATTTCCATATCAGGAGCGAATACCGAGAAACAAAGATCAAAACGTACTTGATCGTTTCCCGCCCCGGTACTCCCGTGTGCTAACGCATCGGCACCGATTTCCTTGGCATATCGCACGATTGCCAACGCTTGAAATGTCCGCTCGGAACTTACCGAAACAGGATAAGTTTTGTTACGCAACACGTTCCCGAATACCATATAGCGAATACACTGTTCGTAATATTCGCCCGTTACATCGAGCGTCACGTGACGTTTCGCCCCAAGGGCGTACGCTTTTTCCTCGATCACAACCAACTCTTCCGGCGAGAACCCGCCCGTGTTGGCAATCGCCGTGTAAACCTCAAGCCCCAGTTCATCGCTCAAGTATTTCACACAGTAGGAGGTATCCAATCCTCCACTATACGCTAAAACAACTTTTTTCATTTTTCTGTTATTTACAAACGACAAACAACTCCCCCGTATTCCTGCTTTCCACCGGGATGATTTCCCGGTGCCTTAAAAGCAGCAAGCATAACACTCACCACCCGACGCAATTTTCGGAAGATTCTACCGGGTAGGTTCCCGCTCTTTTCCCCCGCCGCATCCCGAACACGGGCATGTACCTCCGGATCATAAATCATTCCCGTGCAAAGGCATTTTGTCATATTTGTCCGTTGTAAGATATCGTAATTTACGCATGATTTGCAACCAGCCCAAAACTCCTCGTCATCGGTCAACTTGGCAAAAGTAACAGGCACGTAACCCAACGAAGTATTGATACGCATCACTTGCTCGCCCGTGGTCAGACCAAACAATTTCGCCCGCGGGAATCGCCTTCGCGACAAATCGAAAGCGGCTTTCTTGATGCGTTTTGCCACTCCCAATCCCCGGTATGCCGGTACAACGATCAACCCGGAATTAGCCACGAATTTCTGGTGTCCCCAGCACTCGATATAACAGAAGCCCACGAACTCTTCTCTGTTCAAAGCAATAATCGCCTTGCCATCCCGGATTTTCCCGGCGATATACTCGTTCGTTCTTCTTGCTATACCTGTTCCACGCGCTTTTGCAGCGTTGTCAATCGCGTCATTTATCGCCGTCACGTATGACAGGTGTTTCTCGGACGCAACCAATACTTCAATCTTCATCTTCGTACAATTTAATCTAAATCATTCAAATCATTTTCCGTTTTCTCTATATGCATATTTATTTATTGAGCTTGCAAATATATGCATTAATATTCCAAACGAACAAGTATTTATGCCATTTTTTTGAAGAAAAATAGAATTCTCTTGCACGACATTATAAATCAAACGCTTCCAAAACAACCAAGCGTCACGTGGACACTTTACAGAGAATCTCTCGGGAATCACAAAATATTAGCCTCGCTTGACTATTGGATAAATATGCATAAATATAGACCAATAAAACTTTCTTACTATCTCGTGCATGGAAATTCATCAAAATTCCGTAATATTGTGTTTTGTGATTAGAACGATGAAATATGTATAGAATTTGCTTCTTTCTGGTTCTTATCGGTCTTCTGATCGGTTGCGAGGACACATCAGTCCGACCGTCGCCCCCATCTCGTACCTACGAGCGCATCAACACGTTCACGAAAGACAAGATGACAGACCAGTATTTCTGGGCAGATGAAGTCAAGGATAAAAAGATAGAAGCAGATTTGGATCCGTTAACCTATTTCGCCAACATGAAATACGAGAAAGATCCATGGTCACGTATCACTAAATCACAGGGATTCGGTGAAATTGCCGATGCCAGCGGATACGAGAACGGATTCGGTTATCATCTCAATTTTTGGGAAGACAAGGGGTACATCATTGCCGAAGTGAATTTCGTGTATGACAATTCTCCGGCAGCAAAAGCAGGAATAAAACGAGGCGACCTGATTACCCGAATGGACGGTAAGAAGATTACCACGGAAAACTATACAAATCTTTATTACAAGAGTGTTTTATCTATCGGGTTGTCCGAGGATGAAGTATCGGAGCCTTACAAGACGATAGAACTGACCGCACAGAATTTCACTATCAATCCTATACTCGCGTACGGCGTTATCGACCACGAGGAACGTAAGATCGGTCATATCGCGTATTCCAGTTTCGTGTACCGTAACACCACTTCACTACTTCAATTGAACAACGTTTTCCAAAAACTAAAAGAAGAAGGTATCGAGGAATTAATTCTTGACTTGCGCTATAATTCCGGCGGATATATGCTTGCTGTTAAACGCTTGTGTTCACTTATAGCCCCGGAAAGTGTCGTGGAAAGTGAAGAAATTCTGATACACAAAAGATGGAACGACGTGTATCAAGAGAAATATGCAGATATACCGGAACAACTGGAAGAACGTTTCGACAAAACGGTTCCCGCCGATTCCCGCTTGAACTTATCGCGCTTGTGGGTAATTACAGGAAAAGAAACCGCATCAGCTTCTGAATTGCTTATCAGCGCTTTATCTCCTTACATGGAAGTTAATGTCATTGGTGTTCCCACTGTCGGGAAAAACATGGGAGGTATCACGTTTACCCCTACGGAAAGTGACCTGCAAGGTTGGAATATCACGTTGATATCCTTACTCTACACGAATAGCCGCTGCGAATCCGTACGGGGAGGTATTCAACCGAAAGAATACATACCCGAACCATTCCCGCACCGGTATGAACTGGACGATGTAAACGATCCGTTGCTTGCCGCAACACTCGCTCTGATTCCCGGGAAAACTCCGGTAGCACTAAAATCCAGAAGTATGTCCGTGGAGAAATACAACCGGATCATTCCCGAAAAAGCCTCATCCGTCGTGATATTCGAAGACCACATTACTTCCTTTTGACAAGAGCGCCCCGTCCACTTACATCTTTTTTCGTGATACGGGGATTGCCGTCATACATAAGCAATCCGGCCGATGACAATTGCACTTCCAGCGTGCCCGACACGTATACCTCTGCTTTGGCTGCCCCGCTGACTCCCGCTTCGCAATCGGTTACCCGTAAATCCCACGCTTTTAAAGTTGCAGCGGAAGAAAGTTCCAGTTCCAAGTGATCGACCGCTCCCTTCAATTCCAATTTAGCGGCATTAGAGGCTTCCACGTCTAACTCTTTTCCTTCTACTTCCAATTTCACGACTGCTGCCCCGGAAGCATTTATATCCAATTTATTCACTTTCAACGGGGAACTTCCGATTAATCTTGCCGCCGATTCCACGTTAATATCAGTTATATCGGGCGCCGCCACGGATACATTCATAGCGGTAAAACTACGAATGATGACATTAGGATCAAGGAACACGTTTAGCTGACCGTTCTTTATTTCCGTTTTCACGTACGAGATGATATTATCATCCGCTTCAATCGTGATCCCGAATTCCGTACCTTGTTTGAGGTACAACGTGATTCCCTGCTGCACGGAAACTTTCGTGAAAGATTGTTTAGCATCCCGTGCCTGTACTAAAAGATACCCTGTTCCTTTGATTCGTTTGACTTGCGCGACGGCAGTCCCGACAATCAATAACGCTAATAGTAATAATAAGTTTTTCATGGTGTTTAGTTTATAAGTCTATAAAGTCTATAAAGTCCATAAGGTCAAAAGTCTTGGACCCCTGCGGGGCGCTATATCAACAGCAGCATAAGCTGCCGTTTCAATTTTGTCCGAAGGACACCTATGACCTTATGGACTTTTGACCTTATAGACCTTACGGACTACTCTAATTTTCCCAACGATTTCAAATACTCCGTTTCACAAATCTTCAAAGCCGCTTTGGCATCCACCCAGTCACTCCATGCTTGTTGCCATTGCGCTTGAGCCTCAAGAAGATTGGTCAGACTCTCCATGCCGACGTCATATTGGTTGCGGGAAACTTTCAAGTTTTCCTCCGCCTGCGCCAGAGCCGACCGGGTAAGGTTTACACGAGTCTGGGCGTCGCTCAATTTAAAACGATTACCGGATATCTCCAGTTGCATCATTTCGCTCATCCTCTCTTTATTCAAACGGGTAATCTCTTCCTCGGCTTTCGCTACCCGCACTTTGTTACGTCCTTCCCCCCAGTTGAAAATCGGTATTTGAACCGAAGCCATAGCACTGAAAGAGGCAGAGTTGGAATTATCACCGTTCAATTTTAAACCGCCCCCGTAACTGTAACCTGCCATAACACCCACTTGCGGAAGGAAATCGGAACGGGTAACATTCACCTCTTTACGCTTCATTTCAACCTGTTTCTCAAGCATATTATAATCGGGACGCTGACTAAGTTCATCCGGTAATGACAAAATACCCGGTGTTATTGTCCCCGAAAGAGTATCGGTCAATTCCAAAGAAGTATTCAACTCCAACCCGATCAAACGGCACAGATTCATGCCTGCCAGCGTCCGACCGTGTTGTGCTTGTTGCAGTTGTAACAAGGCATCGTTGTGTTTCACTTGCGCCTTCAATACATCATTCAACGGAGCCATACCTGCGTCACGGGCATCCTCTAGGTTTTTCACCAGTTCACCCGTGACCTCTTTGTATTTTCGAGCCACAGAAACCAGCTCCTGCACACGGACATATTGCCAGTAAGCCTGCTCCAGTTCGACAAGCACTTCCGAACGATTGAGCCGGATATTCTCATCCGCCAACTCTTCACCGAATTTAGCCGCCTGATGTGCCGCCCGTATTTTACCCCCCATGAAGATCGGTTGCTGTAATTGCACTCCCGCCATATATACCCCTCTCATCGAAAGGGTAATCGGGATATCGGGCAAAAAGGCATACTCGTGAAAAAGGGGCTTGCCGTCAGTACCCATGACCGGTTTGCCGTCCCCCCCCATGATCACGTTCGGCTGCAACTTGCCGCTCTCGTCCGGCACATAAGTGGGGAGGTATCCCCCGGATAATTTGTACTCCTGTTTTTTCTGATAGTAGAAATACGTTCCCGAAGCAGAAAGACGAGGATAATAGTTCGCCCGGTACTCTTTCTTTGTCCAAATCGCTTTCTCTTTCTGCCGCTCGGCGATGGAGAGTTGTTTGCTGTAATCAAGCGCCATAGCCCGGCATTGCTTCAAATCCAGTTTCTGCTGGGCACGAGATGTCTGAAATGCAGCCAAAAAGATTATTATAATGATACAATATTTCATGATACTATGATTTTAATTTTTCCGCTCCATTTTTATCTTGAAAAAGAGAGAATACAACACGGGCAGGATAACGAGCGTTACCACCGTACCGATAAACAATCCACCCATGATAGTTACCGCCAACGAGCCGAACATATCATCGTTAATCAAGGGAATCATACCGAGAATCGTGGTCATCGCCGCCAGAAACACCGGACGCAAACGGGAAGACGAAGCATCGAGTAAAGCGAGCACTTTATCCTTCCCCGATCGAATCTGGATATCCACCTCATCGACAAGTACAACGCCATTCTTGATCATCATACCGACCAACCCGAGGGCTCCCACGATAGCCACGAATCCAAATTCCTTACCCGCCAGAAGCATCCCGAGCACCACCCCGGTAATGGCAAGCGGCAAACAAAGAATAATCATTAGCGGACGACGGAAGTCCTTGAACAAGGCAATAAGAATTGCCAACACGAGAACGATGCCGAGAGGCACATTCTTGAACAGGTATTGCTTGGATTGCGTACTCGCGAGGTATTCCCCCTGCCATTCCGTGGAATAACCCGGCGGGATATTCAATTGCTCGATCTTGGGCAAAAGACTGTTACGCACGTCGTTTGCCGTGTATCCCGGGGCATTGTTACATTCAACCGAGATGGAACGCTGCCCGTTGTAACGGCGCACCACGGGAACCTCCCACGAGGCCGTGATACCGTTTGTAGCTTGATTCAACGGGGTAGAACCCGCCACGGCTGTCATCACTTCGTCGGGAGATATCATCCCCGCCATCAGTTCTTTCACCGTTTCAATATTCAACATATTGGTCGAGGGCACCAGACTCCACACCGGAACGTTATTCAACTTTCCGGGACGTTGCCGATCCTTCCCGATACTTTTGATATATATGGGCAAATCATGCTCTCCCTCGTAATACGAACCCACGGGCAACCCGTCGGTCGTTGCCAATAAAGCCAGTCCCACGTCCTCGCGGGAAAGATTCGCCACCCGGGCAATCGGCTGATAGTAGTCCACGTTAAGCACGGGGATGGTAGGTCCCCAGTTATTCGTCACCAATACCGTGGTTGAATCCTCTTTCATAATCTCCTCCACTTGGGCACAAAGCCTTTTCAACACGGCGGGATCGGGTCCCGTAATCATAAACTGCACGGGAAAATCCATGTACATGAGGTTGTACTGCTTCATCCGCACGTATGCCTCCGGGTAATGCTCGGAAAGGTAACGCTGCAAGGTATCGAGATTTGCTTTCAGGGTTTCGGGGGAAGTGAAGTCCACGATCAACTCCCCATAACTGAGCGCAGGTTCGGCAACCGTACGTACCAGATTGTAACGTGACGGGGTTCCCCCAAGACTCGTGGTTACGGTCGTGACCTCCGGTTGACTTGAAAGGTAACTTTGTATCGACGCCAGATCACGTTTCACCGTTTGAGGGTTCGTACCGTATGGCATCTTGTATTCTATATACAATTGATTGTAACTCAAATCGGGGAAAAAGCCCTGTTGTATGAATCGGAACAAATATACACTGACGGCAAGTACAAGAATCACCCCGCCAAGTACCCACACCCGATGGCGTACCGAGAATTGCAGCGTGGAACGAAACGCCCGGTACGTCCGGGTACTATACATCTTCTGCTCGTCCTCCACCTCGCCCGGTTTCACCCGCAAAGCCCGATCGGCTTGGATTGGCACGAAAGCGAGGGCAAGAATCCAACTCAACCACAGGGAAACTGCCAGCACGATAAACAAATCCCGAACGTATTCGCCCGTCGTGTCGGGAGAAAGGAATATCGGCAGGAAAGTCAAGATACCGATTGTTGTAGCCCCGAGTAACGGCCAAGCGGTCTTCTTCGTGATATTAACCAGCGCGGCGGGTTTCGAGATTCCCTTCTTCAAATCGACCAGAATACCGTCCGTTATCACGATAGCGTTATCGACAAGCATTCCCATCGCCACAATAAAGGAAGCGAGCGAAACCCGCTGCAACGTACCGTGCATCATGTATAATACGAGCAACGATCCTAAAACCACGATCACCAATCCTGTCCCGATAATATATCCGCTCCGGAACCCCATGAAAAGCATCACGACAAGAATCACGATAATCACCGATTCGATCAGATTGACCATAAACACGTTAATGGCACTCCGTACTCTGGCAGGCTGAAAGAAAACCTTCTGGAAATCTATCCCCGCCGGAATAATCTCTTGTTTCAATTCTGCCAGCTTGTCATCCACTTTTTTACCCAGTTCGAGAATATTTCCCCCGGTTTCCATGGCTATGGATATAGCTATTGCCGGTAAAGTATTATATATCAAGCCTTCCCGCTGGGGTTCCACGTATCCTTTCGTGATTCGCGCCACGTCCGAAAGTCGTATCTGATCCTCCTCGTGCCCTTTAATAAGCAAGTTCCGGATGTCGTCGATCGCCTTATACGCCCCGTTCACGTTTACACGTACCCGTTTCTCCCCGCTGTCGAAATAACCGGAGTACACGGTTTTGTTCTGTCCGTTGAGCGTCATGATTATCTCTGCCGGGTGAACTCCCATGTTTGCCATCTTGTCTTCCAAGAACTCGACATTAATACACGATTGCCGTTCCCCGTACACGTCCACACTGCTCACCCCGTCAATATCCAGCACGGAACGCCGGACGAGTTCGGCGTAGTCGGACATCTCCTGATAATCAAAACCGTCGGACGTCATGGCATAAAACATACCGTACACGTCCCCAAAATCATCCATAACAATAGACGGTTGGGCACCATCCGGGAGTTGGGATTGTACACCCATCACTTTTCTTCGCAAAATATCCCACTTCTGCTGCAATTCCGCTAACGGAACCGTACTGCTCAACTCCACCATAATCTCCGACACGTCGTCCATCGAACGAGAGGACACGTGGTCCAAATCGCCCATGGAACGAATCGCTTTCTCCAGTACGTCCGTCACTTCCAACTCCACTTGATAGGCAGAAGCCCCCGGATAGGCCGTCACCACCATAGCCTGCTTCACGGTAATCGCCGGATCTTCCAACTTACTCATCGTGAAAAACGAGTATATTCCCCCCACTACCAAAACGAAAACGAAGAAGTAGACAAAAGCTCTATTCTTTAATGCATATTCCGTAAAGTTCATAATATATTGTTGCTAGGCAACGCTGCAAGTTATCAGGTTGCAGGTTGCAAGTTAATTTCAAATTCCCTCCCCCTTCGGGGACTCCCTCTATAAACAGAGGGAGAGCTAAAATACTCACCGTCTTCGGTAAGATTCACCGCTCCTCCTCTGTTTAGAGTCGCCTGCGGCGAGTTACAAGTCGCAAGTTGCATTTGCCTTCGGCAAGTTACAAGTTGTTTCTCTCGCGTTCAAGACTGTATTCCAGCTCCTCCTCTGTTTATAGAGGAAACCAGCGATTAAGCGAGGGCAGAAAGAGAGCTTGCTCTCGGTTTGCTGAGTGTGAGCTGGTTCGAGACCGGCTTCCGGGCTCACTTGGCGGCAAAGCCGACGGAGGAGTTCAATCTAAAATCTAAAATCCTTAAATCTAAAATTAAAGCAGTCCTCCCACGTTGGAAGAAGACACGGGAGTCAATCGCCGTACTTTCTGTCCGTCTTTAAGGGTATTGGTTCCTGCCGAAACAATCACCGTCCCGTCCGACAGATCGGATTCGACAATTACCTGTCCGTCCTTATGCAGTTCCACAATCTGAACAGGATGCATCCCCACGACCTCTTTCGCGGTGTCATACACCCATACATACGACTTATTCTCTTTCTGGAAAAGGGAAGAAATGGGAACAACAGCAAGACCCGCTTGCCCGGGAGTAAAACGAATCGTCACGCTAACGCTCATCCCTGCCGCCAGACTCAGATCGGACTCCGGTTTCATCCGGAAACGTACCTTGAACAATTGATTGTAATTCGCCTGTTGTGTCATATCCAGCAATTCCAAAGGAATCTTTACCCCCGGGTACACGTCCGCCTCGCAATAAAATTCCTCGAAACTCTCCCGACGGATAAAATCACTGGAAGGTATATCAATATTTACCTCGTAGTAATCATTATTAATCATGGACAGCACGGGAGTCCCCGTGTTCACGATCTCGTGGGCACCGAAGAATTTCTTTTGAATATACCCGTCAAACGGGGCTTTCAGTTTCGTATCATTCAAGGCATTCAAGTGGGCATGATACAATGCCGCAATTCGTTGCTTCGCTGCAACCGCCTTGTCATAATCATTTACAGGGACACTTTTCCGGTGATACAACTCGATCACCCGATCCGATTCTCCCGTCACCTGCTCGTACTCCGCCTTCGTGGCGTCATACTGCAACTTGTAATCCCTAGGGTCTATCTCTGCCAGCACTTGTCCCTTCCGCACATACTCTCCCACCTCTGTGTTGAAACGTAAAATAGGACCCGCTACCCGGAAAGCCAGCTGCACGTCAGAAGCCGCTTTTATCTTCCCCGGAAAAGTCGTACTACTCTCCCCTTCATACTTCTGCACCTCCGCTGTCTTTACCAGTTGCGCTATCTCCAAACCGGGCGTAGCCCTACGGCAGGAAAATACGAGCAACAAAAGTCCCGACACGGAAGCCCATTTCAATACCGAAAACACTGTCTTGTTCATATATATGTCATTTAAATCGACTATATATACTCAAAAGCCCGTGTTAAAGTTTCTATAAAATCATTTATCCTCTATATATTCCCACTTGACGGCATCACCTAAAAGCACCTGATCCGCCTCCCCCTCGTCAGTCAGCACGACTTTACATTCGCCCGGGGAAAGCCGGTATCGTCCTAATAATATCCAACCGAATGTCCCGTCACACTCCCCGACAACCTCTTTTTCCTCATTGCCATTTGTCAAGGTATAATATTGCCTAAATCCCGCATCACTCTCTGTTGTCGAAAATGCGGTCACCATGGAAAAACCGGCGGTTATACCTTTTCCCTGCTTTTCCTTATCGACTCTATAAGCACTCATCTTTGGCGGAATATATGCATAAACATCATATTCGCCCTCCTTTTCGATCCGGGTAACCCACTCCATACTTGCACCCCCGCCTTGCATCATAAAGGCATGAGTACGTTTGGAAAGCCCGTAAGCACTCTCATTTTGCACGTATCCCGGTCGTACTTCCACTCCATCCATGAGCTGTATCGATCTATTCTGGCGCAGATATTTACTCTCCGGCTCCTTGGCGAACAAATCGCGTAACCGCTTCTTGGATGAAGACTGTACAATACGGAAACCCTCTTCCTCGTTATCTACCACGGTCACGTTTTCACCGGGAAGAAAATAAGAGCGCCCGAGCTCTCTCTCGTTATCGCCGGTTTTATCATCTGTCGTACCCCCTCTCTCTCCACTCAGAGTTGTCGGAATATTCAAAGAAAGATTAGTATTCAAAGTAATCATACCCTCGTCAAAATTAGTCACGATCTCCTTCCCGCTCTTTGCTTTTATCAAATAATTACGAGTGATGGTAGACTCTTCCATTCTTCTTCCGAAATTCCAAGCGGAACCGCCGGAAGAAGGACGCCCCTCTGTCTTCCGGGCTTCGATAGATACCACCCCATCCACATCACTATCATTAAAAATAGTAAGACGCACCCTTGAAGCACTACCGCCCAATCCATCTATATACACGCTTCCATTACCTATAAGAGATAAAATTCGATTCATCTCATCCGCCTTTTCTTTATCTACACCCGCGGACTCCGCTTTAAAATCTTTTATCCAAAATTCAGGCAATCGCTTATTCGTGTACCAAGAAGGCAATACATCCCGCCAACGGACGCCAAATTCCCGTGCAAAGGTTTCATCAAACTGGTCGAAATCAATCTTTTGAAAACGATGTGTCGCGATATATCCATCCAAGAAATCGACGACCTGCTCTTCTGTCATATCTCCTAAAGCCAATCTCCTGACCAACTCTTTTGATTTCATCCGTAATACACGAAACAAAACAACCGGATCAAGTTCCCGGTCATGAAAAGAGTCTTCAAAACTATGAGAGGAAAGATAATTCAAAGCACGTTCTTCTGTCGCCTGACCGGAATAATCTCGTGAGCGCCCCTTCAATATATTCAATAATACCGCGTTAATAACCGGATAATCATCCGACCGGAAACAAAGCGAATAGTCATAAAACATAGAAGCGGCATAATACAAACTGTTGCGTGTCGAGTAACTGTTTCCTGCCACATTCTTGATTGCCGAAGGACCAAACCACCGCATAAGTATCTGCCCCCGATCATAATTCATGGTTGTGGCACTTGTCAATAAATTCGTTAACCTCCCATGAACCGTCTGCCGGAGTCTGTCCATCTCGGATATATTATCAAAACCGGCGACGGAAGCCAGCATCTTCATTGTTCTTTCCATTACCGCCTTGTGATCGGACCAAACCCCAACTCCCCGTTCCGGCAGAAAGACCATCTCGGGTTGGATATATTCACTCGTCCCTTTTTCCTGCCGGAAGAAACTCGCTAAAGTTATCGGCGTTTCAATCAACTTCAAACCGGAATAAGGATAAGAATGACGCATCTGATACTCGACAGTTTCCCGCATCTCCCGGATTAACCCGGGCAATGAATCAGACAACGCCTCCAAGCCCCTCAAAATATCATCATGCCCTTTGAAAAGATAAAGTTCATACCGCACGGAATCAACGGTTATCTCCCTTTTCTCGTAACCGCCGATACAAAGTGAAATTCCCGGCAATGGAAGGTGATTCGTGAAATGTAACCCGTTATCCGTTTTTTCCTCATCCCCTTGTGCAATAACCGTCCGTTCGCCCGGGTTCGATACTTGCAACGAATAGAACGTGAACTCCGGAGATACGTCATACGGGTGAGCCGGATTCACTGGCGGTGTCGTTGTCGGATACCACAGACATTCCGGTGTCAGAAAAGTGAAATTCTTATCCAAAAACATGAACCTCTTTCCGTAGCGGCATTTCAAATAAGCATTACTTTCCTGCTCGAACACGATATCATCAGGCACTCCCAAGTAACATATCCGCTCGTCTATTCCACCCCGGTACACTACCGTCAGCACGATCTCCTCGTCAGTTTGCAATTCCCTTCGTACCCGAATCACTTGTTGCTCCCGCTCGAACGATAAATCCGAATCCCCCTTGATCGAAAGCACCTCCAAATCCGGGTTCAAATAAAGAATAATCTCCGGTAATGTTTCCCGTGTACGGTTCTGTATCAATAGAGTACTTTTCGCGCTCATTTCATCACCTTGTTGTTCGAAACGTATATCATGACGTGTCACGCTGCCTTTCGGCACGTTATTATATTTATTGTAAGTCTCCGTGTAAACCTTTCTCACGGAGATTTTTTGGGAGTGAAAAGAATAAACAAGACCTCCCGCCATAACACCCGCTATCATGCAAGCAATAGAAAGTCCCATCACGCGTACCCGGTTCACCGGACGATTGGAAAGTCGCTTGAACAAACACACCGTGAATCCGAGCAAACCGAAACCGACAAGCAACCAACACAACCTCTGTAAAAGATAACCGGTCAAATCCGAATGTCCCGTCACGCTCGAGAAAGTATTCGGCAAGCTATGCCCGAACGGGTCGAAAACACCTTGTCCCATACCCCCCGCATAAAAAATCGTAAATCCGACAATCACCAAAAGAAGTAAAATACTCAAAGCCTGATTACGCACCCAAGTATGGATAAAGAAAGAAAGTCCAACCATGAAAATCAATGCCGGAATAATCAAAGTAACCAGATAAAACAAATATATCCACACGTTCATCGGGGAGCTACTGGCAAAAAAATGCAGCAAAGAACCGAAAAACAAAGATACAATCGCCATCACGATAAACACCCCCGCGAACCCGGCAGCCATACCCAGTACATACTCGGCATTACTCTCCGGACGATAATAGATCGTATCCATCGAATCCAGCTTCCTCTCCTTCGTCAGAAACATTCCCGCCAGAAATATCAACGGAATAGCCTGCAATCCCGCGAACAAATAAGCATTCATGTAAGGGAAAAACGAAGACAGGCTAATTAACCCGCTATTCGATAGCATAAAAAGATTCGACTGAATCAATATTTGGTATAAAATAATACAACAGAACGTCAGTAAAAAAAAGATTCGAAACAACCAACTCCGCAGCAATAACCTAGAGTTGTAAGCGGCAACCGTTCTCAAATTGTGAAGATTCATGATGACAGCATTTAAAAATTCTTATTAGCTCAAGAGCTTCGCGCACGTTTTCACAATGATAGGAAGAATAAAATACAATTGCAAGTAAATGAGCATCTTTCTTCATAAATCACGAAGTACTCTTCTTGCATGATCACACGTTACTTTCCCCTTACACGGCTGTCAGCAATCACCGAATCACGGAATCATTCAATCCAAAATCAGTTCAGTCTTCCCGTCGCTTTCAGATATTTCGTTTCACTCAATCTCAATTCGGCCTTGGCATCGATCCAATCGCTCCACGCCTTCTGCCATTGGGCTTGTGCTTCCAGATAATTGGTAATCGTTTCCATTCCCACCTCGTACTGGTTTTTGCTCACGGTCAGGTTTTCTTCCGCTTGACTCAAAGACTTGCGAGTCAGAGTCACCCTCGTTCGGGCATCCTCGATATTATAACGGGCACGAGCTATTTCCAGCAACATCAATTGAGTCATCTCCTCTTTTTTCAATCGGCTCATCTCCTCTTCTGCCTTCATCGCCTTGATTTTACCTCTTCCTTCACCCCAATTGTATATAGGAATCTTCAATGACGCTATCGCGGAAAAAGAAGAAACATCCGTGGACTTCCCGTTTAACGAGATACCCCCGTGATACCCGTATGATGCGGATACCCCTAATTCAGGCAGGAAATCGGAACGTGTCAAGGCAACCTCCCTGCTCTTCAACTCGACCTCTTTTTCCAACAAATTATATTCCGGGCGTCCTCCCACCCCTTCATTGCTGTCCAATACCCCCGGCGTCACGTTCTCCTGCAAAGAATCATTCACCAGCAACACGGAATGAAGATCTATGCCTATCACCCGACAAAGATTCATACCCGACAAAGCTCTCCCGTTCTCCGCCTTTTGCAACATTAACTCCGCCTCATTCAGACGCACCTGTGCTTTCAGCAAATCGTTACGGGAAGCCATCCCCGTTTCAAAAGCATCCGTCAGGTTGCGCACCAGCTCGGATACCACCAATTTATATTTCCCGGCGGAAGCCACCAACTCCACCACCCGCAAATATTGCCAGTACGCCTCGTCCGCCTCGGTAATCACTTCCGCCCGACTGTACTCTTTATTAATCTCTGCCATTTCTTTACCGATAGAAGCCATACGGTAAGCGGAACGTACCTTTCCACCCATGTAAACGGGTTGTTCCAACATCACTCCCGCCGAATACGCCCCCCGCAAGCCTAATTCCAAATCAATATCCGGCATAAAAGCGTATTGATTAAATATCGGGTTCCCGTCCGGTCCGATCAACGGCTCGTTCGTCAACGGGTTCAACAAATAATTCGGCTTCAACGTCCCGTCCAATTGAGGCACGAATGTCGGCAAATACCCCCCGTCAATCGTGAACGAAGTCTTTTTCTGCATGTAAGCATACAAGCCCGTCGCCGAGATTTTAGGCAAGAAATTGGCTCGATATGACTTCTTGTCCGCTTCCGCCTTTTCCTCTTGCTTCACGGCAATAGCCATTTTCTTGCTGCTCTCCAATGCCATTTCCCGGCATTTCTTCAAATCCAGATGTACCTGTCCGAAAACCGAACTACAGGCAACCGCCAACAATATTACTAACGCGTATCTCATAACTCTTTACCTGTTACTTTTTTATCCTTGAAAAATACGGCATACAACACGGGGATAAACACCAGCGTGATCACCGTCCCCACCAACAAACCGCCCATAATCGTCACCGCCATCGAACCGAACATATCATCACCCAGCAACGGTACCATTCCCAGAATCGTGGTCAGCGACGCCATCATCACCGGACGGAAACGAGAAGAAGACGAATCGAGCAATGCCTGTGTCTGATCCTTCCCGGAAGCAATTTGCAACCCAATCTCATCCAACAGCACCACCCCGTTCTTAATCATCATACCGATCAACCCCAACGCCCCGACTATCGCCACGAAACCAAATTCCTTGCCACTGATCAACATTCCCAAAACGATACCGATTGCCGCCAAAGGCAAACAACAGAATATAATGACGGGTTTCTTGAAATCCTTGAATAACATGATCAATATAGCGATCATCAAAATTACCGCCAGCGGGATATTGGCAAACAAGTAACGCATGGAATCCCCGCTCGCCTTATGTTCTCCCAACCATTGCATCGCGTAACCCTCCGGCAACGCTATCGTGTCGATTTTCGCCAATAACAGCTTCCGGGCGCTCTCGGCTGTATACCCGGGGGCATTATTACATTGCGCCCGCAAAGCACGCTGCCCGTTATAGCGACGCACCACGGGATCTTCCCACTTCATCGTGATTCCCCGCGTAGCTTGATTCAACGGAATCGAACCGATAGTCTGTGACAACAAATCTTCACCCGAAGTCGTCCCCATCAACAAACCTTTCAGCGTTTCTTCATTCAAAGCGGCAGTCGAGGGCAACATACTCCACACGGGAATATTATCCAAGGCTTCCACCTTCTCGCCCTTGCTATCCAGACTCTTCAGATAAATCGGTTTGGCATGCACCCCCTCGTAATACGAGCCGATAGGCATTCCATCCGTGGCGGAAAGCATGGAAAGTCCCACGTCCGAACGGGAAAGACCAATCGCTCGGGCAATAGGCTGGTAATAATTCACCATCAGAGTCGGCGTCATCGGCTCCCAATCATTCGTCACCAGCACCACCGCGGGTTCATCCCGCATGATCTGCTCCGCCTTCTCCGTCAACTCCTTCAACACCGCCGGATCAGGTCCCGTGAACATCAACTCTATCGGGTATTTCTTGTACATCAGGTTATACCGCTTCATCCGCACGTAAGCGTCCGGATAATTCGCCGTGAGATAATCCTGTATCTCCTCCATCGTTTCTTTCAACGCCTCCGGGGTCGTGTAATCCACGATCAACTCCCCGTAACTCATCGACGGTTCGGCAATAGACCGTACCAGATTGTAGCGGGCAGGAGTACCCCCTATACTCGTCGTCACGTGTGTCACCTCGGGGCGGTTCATCAAATAGTCCTCGATCTCCGCCAAATCGGATTCCACCCGCTCCACTCTCGTGCCCTCCGGCATCTTGAATTCTATATATAACTGCGTGTAACTCAAATCCGGGAAAAATCCTTGCGGGATATACCGATACAGGAAAGCCGTGATCGCCAGCAACACCACGACCACCCCGATAGCCATCGACTTGTGCCAAAGCATAAAAGAAAGGAATTGCCGGAACAAACGATATATCTTACTGTCATACAACTGCTCTCCACTCTTCTTGGCTTTTACCTTCAAAGAATGATCCGCGTGAATCGGTATATGCGTCAATGCCAGCACCCAACTCAACAACAACGACACCGCCAGCACGATAAACAAATCCCGCACGTATTCCCCCGTCGTATCCGGGGATATAAATATCGGGAAAAACGCCAGTATCGCTATCAACGTGGCTCCCAGCAAAGGCATTGCCGTCTTCTTCGCTATATTCGTCAACGCCGCCGGACGCTTCACCCCCCGTTCCAGATCGACAAGGATACCGTCTACAATCACGATTGCATTATCCACCAGCATCCCCATCGCCACGATCAAAGAACCCAACGACACCCGTTGCAACGTCCCGTCAAACAAATAAAGCACCACGAAAGAACCTAGCACGATAATCACCAACCCGGTACCGATAATCACACCGCTCCGGAATCCCATCGTCAGCATCAGCACCAGAATCACGATAACCACCGACTCGATCAGGTTAACCATAAACACGCTTATCGCGTCATTCACCCTGTCCGGCTGAAAAAACACCTTGTGAAACTCAACACCCGTGGGAATCCTCGATTCTTTCAGTTGTTCCAGTTCCCGATCCACCTTCTTTCCCAGACTCACGATATTCCCGCCTTTCTCCATGGACACGGCAAGCCCGAAAGCCCGTTTCCCGTCATAGCGCATCTCGTTGCGGGAAGGTTCCTCGTATCCTTCCGTCACGCTGGCAATATCCCGCAAGCGCAACTGATCGTCCTCGTGTCCTTGTATAATCAGATTCTTTATATCCTCTACCGAATGATAACTATCATTGACCGCCACCCGCAAACGCTGATCCCCGCTGTTAAAATAACCGGGATACACCGTCTTGTTCTGGTTATTCAACGTGGCAAGCACCTCCATCGGATGCACTCCGAGATTTGCCATTCTATCCTGCAAAATCTCTATATTGATACACGCCGTCCGGTTCCCGTAAATCTCCACCCGACGCACACCTTCCACTTCCTGCAATTCACGTTTCACCAGTTGGGCATAGTCCAACAATTCCTCGTCACCGATACCGTCCGTCGTAATTGCGTAAAACATCCCGTACACGTCACCGAAATCGTCCATCACCACGGAAGCCCGTGCCCCATCCGGCAATTGCGCCTGCGCATTAGTAACCTTGCGGCGCAAAATATCCCATTTCTGTTCCAACTCATCCGGTCCCACGGTACTCTCCAACTCCACCGTAATCATCGACAAATCAGCCATCGACTTCGACTCTATACTACCGATAGCCCCCATCGAACGGATGGATTTTTCCAACACGTCCGTCACTTCCAATTCCACCTGATGCGCCGAAGCCCCCGGGTAAACCGTCACCACCATAGCTTGTTTCACCTTGATTTCCGGATCTTCCAGCTTACTCATCGAGATAAAAGCAAAAATACCCCCAATCACCAGCACGGCGATAAAAAACTTCACCAGCGCCTTATTATTCAATGCATATTCCGCGAGATTCATCATATTTTGTTGCTTCGCAACGTTTAAAGTTCATAAAGTTTATAAAGTCCATAAAGTTTATAAGGTCAATGGGCACCGCGGGACGCTTTGTTCACGGCAGCATAGCTGCCGAATCTTAAATCTAAAATTTAAAATCTAAAATTAAAGCAGTCCCCCAACGTTCGTCTTCGATACCGGCTTCAACAACTCCACCTGCATCCCCTCCTTCAAACTATGCACACCTGCCGAAACGACAATCTCACCGGGAACCAATCCCTCGGAAACGATCACTTCGCCCGTCCTCAATAACTTCTTCAACTGCACGGGACGTTTCTCCACGACCTGTTTCCCCGGATTATACACCCACACGGAAGCCTGTCCGTTATCCTCAAAGATCGCGGACAACGGCATAATCACCAGTGCATCCATGTTAGGATTATAACTTATCGTCACGTTCACGCTCATTCCGGCAGCAATATCCAACCCCTCCACCGGCTTCAGACGCAACCGCATCCGGTAAAGCTGATTCAAATTAGCCTTTCTCGTGATTTCTATCAATTCAAGAGGAAACTCTTTTCCCGGAAATACATCTATCGTGCAAAAAAACTCCTTAAATTGATCCTGCCGTACAAAATCACTTGACGGAATATCAATCTCCACGTCAAAATAATTACTGTTAATCATCGACACTACCGGATAACCCGCCGCTACCGTTTCATGCGCGTCATAATATTTATGCTGTACATACCCGTCAAAAGGAGCCGTCAGACGCGTATCCTCCAACGCGTTTTTATGCGCGTTATACTTCGCCGTGATCTGGTTGATTCCCGACACCGCCTTGTCATAGTCATTCACGGGAACACTTCCCCGCCGGTACAGTTCCATCACCCGCCCGGCTTCCTCCTTCACCTGCTTATACTCCGCCTCGGTCGCCGACAACTGTATCTCGTAATCCCGAGGGTCTATCCGCGCAAGCAACTGACCTTTTTTCACGAATGCCCCCACCTCCGGGAACACGTTTTTTATAGGACCCGCTACCCGAAATGACAATTTCACCTCCGAAGCAGCCTTAACCTTCCCCGGATAAACAACAGACAATTCTCCCCGGTAATCTCTCACCGTATCGGCTTTCACCGTTGCTCTCGTACGCTCTTGCCCGGACTTATTATTCCCGCAAGCACACAACAATAAAACGATCCCCAGCAGGGGAAGCACAACACCTTTCATCATCTTTTCATTTAAACATTCAGATTCAGTATCTTTCTGTCCCGGTTACGAAACCACTAAATCTTTTTTATTTTTTAGCTTTCTATACTCTATTTTATACAACAAACATGCCACAATAAAATAAACCGCCACTAAAATCCACAATCCCCAGAACTCCGGCAATACCTCTGACAAAGTGGCACCCGTGTTATTAATTTTCACAAAACCGTCTATCCCGAACGACGAGGGAAACAACTTGCCGAACCATACCCAATACTCCGGGATAGCCGACTTCGGCCACGAGATCCCCGAAATAAACATCAACGGTACCGACGTGAATACAAATATCAGAAACGGCATTTCCCGTTCCCGGCTCAAGAATGACATCGCGATCGCGAAAAAGACACACGCCAACAAGAACGGGAACAAAAACAACATCAATTCCCCCCGTTCCCCGATCTGTGTCATCCCAAACAAACGGGGCACGATAAAAAATACCCAATACCCCATGACAAAATAAACCGGGAGATAAGCGAACGCCTTACCCAACACTACCCGCGCGGGACGACAGAAATGACATCCCACGGGCAACTGGCTTCTTTTGCGACGCCTGTCCCGTTCCGTCCCGGCAATCGTTCCCACTCCCAGCAACAAAGATTGTTGAATCACCAGAATCAATACCGCCGGAATCAGGAAAGAAGTAAAACCACCCTGCGGATTAAACAACTTCACGTCCTGAATCTTCACGGGCGACGCTTTAATCTCTTCCGTTATCTTCGTGGCATACTCCATACCCCGTATCTGGATATCCTTACTCATTTGCAAAGCCACATCCGTTGCCGCCATAAGCAAAGCCTTGTAATTCAACAAAGCCCCCATATCACAGAACAGCGACACGTGCGCCTGCTCCCCGAGAGCTATATTCTTGCTAAAATCCTCCGGTATCTCCAGAACCCCGTAAATATCTTTTTTATACATCAAAATCTTCGCCTCTTCCATATCCGCACAACGTGCCACGACATCCACGCTTGCCGTCGCGTCCCAGTTCCGGATAAACTCCCGACTCGCCACCGACTTCGAATGATCGACCACGGCAACAGGCACCTCCCGTGCGATCTCGTTACTATAAATGAACGTGTACACGATCGGATAACCCAACGTCAACGCCACAAAAAACGTCAACACGGCATGATCCCGAAAAATCGAGTAAAACTCCCGCTTGAAAACGTAATATATATCTGTCCAAAAAACCATCATTCCATTTTAGATTTATGATTTTAGATTTCAACCTGCAACTTGCCGCAGGCAAATGCAACCTGTAACCTGCAACCCGTAAGCCGCTCTGCGGCTTACGGCATATATTTAAACTCCAACAAATCCAACTTCAATTTCGGCAGGATAAACAGGGGCAAAAACAGGAACACTACCAATGCCGCGTAATTCTGCCATGAATAGATCATCGGTATACCATTCAAAGCTTGATCCACGTAAATCAAAAAATAGTGACGCATCTGGAAAAGGTTAGAACCGATCTGCGCCAATTCCGGCATCGAACGTACCGGATACGTGAAACCGCAAATAGAGAATGACAACACTCCCCACAAGGCACATACACTCAATGCTATCCGACTGCGCCGACTAATCCCCGTCACGAACAACGCGAAACACTGCGCCGAAAGAATCATCAACACCATCGCCAGAAACATCGGGAAGTAACCGCTATTCAACGGGAAATGAGCGTAACCGTACAGGATAGACAGATACAACATACCCATAATCGTGAAAATAATCGCCTGTGGGAGCAATTTACCCAACAACGCCACGACAATCGAATTGTTCCCGACACTCAACCACTCCCTTGAAGTCCTCTGCTTAATCTCCTCGCTGATACTATACACCGTGGTAAACATCACGAACATACACAGGAACGCGGGCAACAGGAAATTCGCCAGATAAATGGCGTAACTCAACCACGGGTTATTCAACGGGTGGGTGTCCAACACCACCGGCATCAACTTCGCCGTCAACACGGGTTGATTCTCCCCTCGTGCCAACAATAAAGTTTGTTGCACCGCCCCGTTCGCCAGATTCGCCTGCATACGCATATCCTTGTAGAGCAGCGAACCCGCCAAAAAATAGGTATCATTCGTGTAGAACGACAACACGGGTTCACTCCCCGTCGAGGCATCCCGCCGGAAGTTCGCCGGGATATAAAATATCCCGTACACATCCCCCCGTTGCAAAGCCTCCCTCGCCTCACTAAAATTCGCCGACCGCATCACCACATCCGTCTGGGCAAAAGCATTCAGCGAACGCACCAACGAACGTGAAGTCGTCGTGTTATCCTCATCCACGACCGCCACGGGCAACTTCTTCGGCAACCCGTCCTTCAACAAATCCATGAAAAACAAAAAACAAAACAGCGGGGCAAAAACCATCACGAACCAGTAAATCCGATGCCCTGCCAGCATCCGAATCTCCCGCTTCATCAGCGCCCCCACCGCCTTTATATTTTCACGCATAGTTCAATTTTAAATTTTTTTTAAAACGCTCATCCCCGGCCTCAACCCTTCCACCTTCTCCATCGGCACCGCCTTCACCTCAAAGGTCTTCGCGTCATACTGTCCGGTTGTCTTCGTCGCCCGCCAAGCGGCATAAGTTCCCATATTCTTCAAATAAGTCACTTTCAAACGAACTTCTTTATCCCCCAACGCCGGAATATAACCCGTGAACTCGGCACCCATCTTCAAATCTCCGAGCAAATCCTCCCGCACGTTAAAAACTACCCACATATCCTCCAAATCCAACACGTTCATCACCGGAGAACCCGTTCCAACCAACTCACCCACTTTCGGGTAGCGTTCCGAAATCTCCCCGTCAATCGGGGATACCAAAAAAGTTTCCTTGATATAGGAACTCACCTCCTCGACTGCCCCTTTCGCCCGATTTACCTGAGCCTCGGCAGCCATTTTATCTTCTTTCTCCGCCCCGTTTCTAGCCATTTCGTACTGAGCTTTAGCCGCCTGTTCGGTTGCCAGCATAGCTTTATAATTAGCTTCCGCCTCATCCCGTTTCTGGGCGGACATCACCTCACCCTCGTACAACTTTTGCACCCGTTCATACGATTTCCGGGCAACCTCAAGAGCCGCCTGTGCTTTCTTCCAAGTTTGATAAGCCATCGCTTTTTGCTCCTCCCGGGCACCTTTCTGAGCCTTATTACTCATCGCTTGGGCTGCATCCTCCGCCGCCTGTGCCTGACTCAACTTCGCCAACACCTCCGGACTATCCAGAATCGCCACCGTGTCCCCCTTCTTCACCCGGTCACCCTCGTCCACCAAAAACTTCTCGATTCTCCCCGGCACCTTACCGGAAATCCGAACTTCCGTCGCCTCCGCTTCCCCTTGTATCACCTCCGGCACCGGCTCCCAGAATATAAATCCAAAAATAGCCACTAAAAATACGATAATCACAATCCCCGTGAACATCAATACCTTCCCGCTAACCTTTTTTTCCTCTTTCATAACTTCCTTATATATTATAATCTCTCAATCAAAAATCTAAAATCATAAATCCAAAATTCCATACGCTTTTTCCAAATAAACTTTACACAACCTTGCCTCAATCCTCGTGTCTATCAATTCGGAATTAGCCGTCAGCCATGCCGTCTGTGCTTCCAGCACATTCAACACGGGAATCGTACCCTCTTTAAAGCCAAGGTTAGCGAACTTCAGATTCTCCTCCGCACGTTCCAGATTCTTCTCCGCCATTTTCAACTTCTTCGCGACCTCCTTCATCTTAAACTCCGCTTGATTCACCTGCAACTCTATCTGTTCCTTCGCTTCCTCCAACTTGTAATTCATAACATTGGTCTGTGCTTTCGCATTCCGCAGGCTCTTGCGGGAAGCCCCCCAATGAAAGAGCGGTGCTTTTATTCCCACTCCCACGCTCCACATTCCCTCGAACTTACTACGCACCCCGTCATAAAAAGAAGGCGTACTGCTCAAGTAATTTGCCGTCAGTGCCACCGTCGGCAAATACTCTGAAAGCACAATCTTTTCCTTTTTCTTGTATATATCCGAGGCAAATTGCAGGCTCGCCACTTCCGGGCGGCGGCTATACACCTGTTCGAGAGATTCCTCCGGCACCATTTCCACTTCCGTTTCGGTCATTTCCTCTTGCAACGCCACGATGGTATCCGTCGGCAAACCGCAAATCTGGTTCAACAACATCCGGGACAAACTCAACCCGTTATCCACCTTCGTCTGCACCATCTCCCCCTCGTTCAACTTCACCCGCACCGAAAGCACGTCCGCTTTCGTCGCCACTCCCGTCGTGTGCATCAATTCGACATCGTTCACGAACTTCTGCAACGTCTGCACGTACTTGTCCGCTAACTTTTTCCGGTTAACCAGCGATATAATCTGCCAGTACGCCTCGTCGGTCGCCAGAATCACGTTCTGCATCTCCTGCGCACGCTTGCTTTTCGCCAATTGCTCGGACAACCCCGCTATCTGGTTATACGCCCTAATCTTTCCGCCCATGTACACCGGCTGCGTCAACCCCACCTGCACGATTCCCAAGTTACGGGCATCCACGGACATCGCCTCCTTCGGCAGAAGGGCGTAATCCTTCGGCACGTACTGCCCGTTCACCATAACCGGTTTACCGTCCGCACCGACCATCAACTGATCCGGACGAAACGTGAACTTCCCGTCCGACCCGATAGTCCCCACGGGCAAATGCGCGTCTTCCGACAAAAGATTAATCTCTTTCTGGTTACGCAGGTACACCCCCATGGCATCAATGCCGGGCAAATATTTCGTGAAAGCCTCGGCCTTTTGTGCCTCACTCGCTTTCACCTCCTCGTCTGCAATTTTCAGTTTTTTGTTATTCTCCACCGCCAAGCGTCGGCAATCCTCCAAACTTAACACTTGCTGCGCGTTCGCTGCCAATGTAAAGCACAGAAAAACAACACTCCAACCGATTCCTAATTTACATACTGTAAACTTTTTCATCACCTTATCGTTTTTATTTTCCTCTTTCAATTCTATCAGTTTTTATACTTTTCGGTATGTTCTTTTATAAAAATCTCACCCCACTTTCACGAGCGAATAAAGCTGCTCGTACTGGTAACGCACGGACGACAAAGCGTAAGCTATATCTTGATGCATGACCACGTAATGAATCAACCCAACGCTGATATTCAGCAAATTCTTTGCCAAAATAGACGTATCCACGTCATCCCGTATCTCTTTATTTTTCTTGGCCTCCAGAATTACCCCTTCCAACTTCGACATCCACGAGATTTTCGTGTTACTCACCATCTGTTTGAACTCCGGGTAAAGCGAAATCACCTCCACCATCAGCGACAGGCACAAAATCTCCGGGATATCGCTATCAAACCGCTTTGCCCCGTAATTCTCTATCTCCAGCAAATTATGTATCGTCAAATCAATAAACTCCCTCAAGGAATGCACACGCCCGATCTCCTCCGCCCTCCGGCAATTCAACATCCGGTAATACCTCGTGACACCTTCCTTCAATACCTCCTCCTTGTTCAGAAAATGATAATAAAAAGTACCTCTCGTCATCCCCACGGCTCTTTCCAAATCCGTGAGAGTAACCGCCTTGTATCCCTTCTTGAGGAACAACAGGAAAGCGGTCTCGATAATGGTATCCCTCGTTCCGTTCATTTTTTTATCAACATATAATATTGCTCGAACTGCATCCGCATATCGGAAAAGACATACTGCAAATTCGGCTCCTCAAATTCAATATTCAACATACTGCTCGACACCGACATCAAGTTACGCGCCAACACCGAAGTATCCAGCGTTTCCCGAATCTCCCCCTTTTGCTTCGCTTTCAGAATCACGCGCTCCCAGTGTGTCAAACGAGTTTTCGACAACGTGTAAATCCGTTCCCTGAAAGCGGGAAACAACGGCGCCACCTCCAGCACAAGCTGAAAAAACAACACTTCCAGAATGAAACACCCGAAAAACTTCTGCGCCAAATCGGCACCTTCCTCCTTGTTCCGGATTACCAAATCAATATACTCCCGCAACGTCGCCACCCGCTCCGCATCCTCGTCACTCTCCTCCCGCGTGATACTGAAATAACGTTCGATTCCGGCCTCCAGAATCTCCTTCTTATCCTTGAAATAATAATAAAACGCCCCCTTCGTCAACCCTGTCGCCTGCTCCAAATCCTTCAAAGACGTACCTTTATACCCCCGGTTCAAAAACTGGAGTAACGATTTTTTCACTATTTCATCCCGAAGTTCAGCCATAAAACTATTTGTTACTCTTTGCAAAGATAAAGATAAAAATTGAAAGATAACTGTAGTACGTTAAAAGTACAAAAAGTGTTACCAACGGGATATAGCAACTTAAAAGAGAAGAACTCTTTTTTGGGGCGTGTCAATCTAATCCGGTCTTACTCCACGGTTACCTTAAAACGACATTTTTCCGCTTACCACTTCCGGACAAACACACGCCGGGTAACCAATTTCATAAACGTGTCCTTCTTCAATTATTTCCGCAAAAAGCCATTCTGTATTCCCGTATCGTTTATACTGTTCGTCTAAACAACAGCCACATTCTTCAAATTGCTTTCTTTGCATTGGCAATACCGTATCCTTGACACAATGTATCGCCTTATCTCTATAATCCAACAATAACCTTATTTAGCATGAAGAGGAGTATAAAGCTCTATTAAATTTTCCTCCGGGTCACGAAAATGAACCACTCTCATTCCCCACTCAGGCATATCGGTCGGCTGATTGACAAATTCGATTCCTTTCAATAGAAGCGCCCGATAAGCATCATCCACGTTTTCCACCTCAAAAGATACCATTGATTTTTCACGATATCCCACGGGCTGTTCTTTGTCCACGTTACCCACCGCCGGAGCCATATCATCAGATACAAATATAGCAAACCCTTCTATCCCATCGGCTACTTTGAACGAAGCATAACCACTCTCCTTGCCCCCCAAAGAGATTCAAAACCAAGCTTTTCCGTGTAAAACTTGAAACATTTCTTGTAGTCTTTAACTAACAATCTTACCCCTGCAAATTTCATATCATGTAGTTTCTTGAAATTAGTTTACTCGATTTGACATTCAACATTTAAAATTTCGAACACTCCTTTTCTGTCATCGATAATAAAATTTCAGGAGCATGTACTGACAAAGATAAGCGTTTATAAGTTTCTTGCAACAATACCCGGGATTTATATTTCCCTCTCCTGAAAAATTAAAAAACTGACATCATACTTGATTAACACTTCCGCAAAACCAAGTTCATCAATTCCCCTTACGGCATTTACCGGCATCCCGTAATATTCTTTCCATCTTCTTCTCCATGTAACAATTCGTGATATGCCAACGATGCTCGTCAAGCCAATA
>NZ_CAUFYA010000039.1:0-53239 GCF_959596855.1 uncultured Butyricimonas sp. | reverse complement strand
ATAACTCGGTATACCAAAACCAAGCGACGGCATACGGGTTATTCCCCAAGCTAAATGCGTACCCGGCATGAAGTTTCCCGCATGCTTCCGAACAGAATAGAAAAAACCTTGATCATCATTATTATCTGTTGTATCCGGTTTTATCGTTAAAGTAGATTGAAACTTGAAAGCTACAAAACCACAATTTTCAGGAAGCGTGTACGTACCTTTCCAAATATCTCCCTCTCGTTTTAATACAACATCACCAATTGTCCACTTGTAACAATCATACGTATAAACGATTCCCACGATATCATGCTTCCCTTCCAAGGGACCACCTTTAGGATTATACGCCAAGTTTATCACACAACCTGCTACCGGTTTTTGCGGTTCGACTTCCAAACGGGAATCTTTTTGTTGCCCGAACGCAGTTGCGATTACCAGTAAATACACAATTGAAATACAAACAATTCTTTTCATTACATCCATATTTTAATTACATAATTTTTTCTTTCATTTCGCTATTACTCGTAAGTTGTATTACCTATCTTTCGGATATCTATATTGTATTTCTCCTTATAATAATTAATTAACACATTCCATTTGTTCTGAATTAATTTATACTCGGAGTTATTTAAATAGATTTCCATTTGTTCATCACTCCGGGAGAATAAATGATACAAAAAGGATTTTAGATCATTTGTTACTGCATACTTCCAAGAAGAAGGATACACGTACCATTCTTCCGCATAATTATCCCCATAATAACGACTAGGGAGAAAACCTCTTTTTCTATATGTATCCAGAGTCTTTTCTGTTAAAGGTAATTCTGGAGCTGTATTATAATCTGTTCCATCGTAAAATTCTTCAGGGATATCCAATATACCTTCTGCGATATAATAATCCCACATGGCAGTTATCAATTCCAGTTTTCTCGCCCTTTTAGTCTCGGCATTCATGGTAGTCAAATTCGCATTCATTCCTGATATCGCAACAGAATTACCATTTAACATGTAATTGTAGAGTATAAGACGTGTCATCTGAGGGGTGGAGCGATCCAAATAAATAGAATCTGCTAAAAACACGCGATAAGGTAATCCTCCTTTCTTCAAAAATTCAGGAGGAAAAAATTGCAACCAAATGGCGTCAATATAATTCAACATGGCGTCAACGTATTGTACGTCTCCCATGCTAATAACATATTTTTGAACAGCACCCGTTCCCGCTGCTTGTTTCCATAACGCATCTTTTTGTGTATAGTTATAAAGCACGTATGAATCATATGTCTCATATATCTCTTGAATACGGGCATTGGCTTCTACCGATGCATTACCCTGCGGTAACTTGTAATCCTCTATAATTTCAATAGGAATTCCTACTTCCTTGTCTTCATTACAAGAAAAAATATTCATCGAAATCAATCCTAAAATAAAATATATAGTTTTTTTCATGATTTTTACTTTTTATATTATAGTATTTCCTTGTCTATCTCCATTTTCTCTTGATGAATTTTGCAAAAGCCCAGAATTTTGCAGAAGTAAACTATTAGGCAAAGGAATCGTATAGAGAGGATCTTTTGCTTTCAACACGAAATTGTAAAGAGTACCTCCTTTTTCAAATTTATACGAATGTTTAATTTCCGGCATTCCTTGACGGCGTAAATCAAACCAACGATGTCCTTCAAAACAAAGTTCCTTTCTACGTTCCAATCGAATTTGTTCAAGAAGCTCTTTCTCGCCATAATTCTCGTCCGTGTATCCGATAATACGCTTTTTTCTGAAATTGTTTAATTCTGCCAAAGCAGATTCATTATCTCCCAGCAAAGCGTATGCTTCCATCCTATTCAAAACAGCTTCCGCAAAACGGATTGATTGTCCGAAATTATTTCCCCCGTATGGTTTAGTCATTAACACATTATTAGTAGGTATATCATTATAATCCTTTTGGGATTTGAAATTATTAGCTAAGAAACGTTGGTCATTTATTTCATCCCATAATTCCCTGAATTCGGGAGCTGTACCAGGCTGATAAGCGTAAGCACTGGAAACGGCAGATGGACCAAAAAGCCATTCTACTTCTGGATTATCATACGTGATGGGATAATACAGGTTACCACTGGCAATATAATCCAGCGCATTTACCATATCCAATAAAATAGCTCCTTGTTCAATCGCTTTATCCACTTCCGCAATACATTCCTCGTAACGTTCCATGTAAAGATACACCCGCGAAAGAAGAATGTGAATCGCTGGTTGATTTACGCGATAATTTTTACGAATAACCGGAAGGGGATCCATCAATCGAGCAGCCTCTTCTAAGCCTTTCGCTATAACTTCTTCATAAATATAAGCTACGGTTTCCCGTTTCAAATGCTCTTCTGTCAAGTCTGCGGTCAGGCGAACCGGGACTCCTAAAGCTTCCTTGTTATGATTGTACGGTTCCCCGTAAATATTCACCAGTTGAAAATAAAGCAATGAACGTACAGCTAAAGCTTCCGCCTTTACCCGCTCCTTTTCGTTATCTGGACCGACAGCATCATCAATATAATCAAGAACCGCATTACAACCTAATATTTTCGCATAAAATGCCCCGTATGTAGTAGAACTTGGAGAAACATTTATTTCATTTCCATAGCCATCATAATCCGAAGCATAAGGTTGCCACGAATAATACGGGAAGTTTAAAATTGCCGAATTACTACCCGCATATTGGTCACTCTCTCTTCCCACGTATGTTAGGAATAGTGCACAATCATCATCCATTAGCGAGGTAAAAGAAAAACTTGGTGAATTCACATCTGGATATCCCGTACCTAACAAGAGTTCCGAGAAGTCTGCCGTTGTTTTCGGAATTACCTCGCTTTGAGATTCTTCTTTCAGAAAATTACTGCAAGCTCCAGTCCCTAGCCATGCAACAATTAATAATAAAATAATTATTTTATTTCTCATAATTTCGTTATTACAAGTATTATTAAAAACTAAAACTCAAAGAACAAGATGCCGTCCGACGGGCAGGCCAATTCGCCGTTTCCGGATCTCGTCCATCCCATTTCTCATCAAAAGCAATAAAAAATGGATTAGAAAGACTTAAAGAAAAAGAAGATTGCCTAATGCCTATTTTCTTCAACCAACCAGAAGGAAGATAGTAATGTAGAGAAATCATTCGACACCGAATAAAGTCTGTTTTCGCCACTCGTAAATCCGATTGATTATACATATCATATGGATTCAATTTTTCTCCCGTGGGTAAAGTCGTACTCATCGAGTTCGGGTTTCCCGCTGGAATTGATGGGATATTGGTGATATTTTCGTCTCCCGGTTTACGCCAACGCTTGAATAGATAACGAGGAGCATTTCGCTCTGGAGCCGGAGCACCGGAGGCGGCAAAAAAAGTTGGAAGAAAAGTTTTTGCCCCGAATGACATAGCGAAATTAGCCCGCAAACACCACTTCCTGTAGCGCAAAGAAGTACTAATTCCACCTGTGATATCCGGCTCTCGGCATCCCACTTTAACTAGATAGTCCAAATCATTTTCCGTATCCTCTACATCCATATACTTAAACAAGGGACGTCCATTTTCAGCATCTAACCCTTCGAATGCGTAAGCATAAAATGTTTGATATTTTTCATTTTCCACGATAGCATTACCTTGAATATAATCAAGTCGCGTATTTACTCGTTCATTTTCTCTAATAGAATTTTTCACTTTACTAGTGTTGAAGGAAAGTGACCATGAAAAATCTTTTGTCTTAACCGGTGTCACGCTCACGTATAATTCATATCCTTTGTTTTTCATTTTCGTGCCATCTACATAAGCATTCTCCACCCCATTCTCTATAACCACATTGCGTGAAGCTAAAACGCGACTTATCTTATTATAAAAACTTAATCCCGCACTCACACGTCCTTGAAAAAATGAAAAATCAATACCCAAATTCCAGTCTTCCGTTTTCTCCCAACCCAAGTTAGGATAAGGTAAAGATTTCAATTTTAACGTGTACTGTTGAAAATAGGAATCCAAACCTCCGTCTGAGGCTATCATATAGGGAGATACAGCTTGAACTGCATTACCTCTCCAACCATAAGAAAACGAAACATCAAACATATCATACCACGAGGAAGCCCATGCCATAAAAGGTTCATTACCAATACGCCACTTCATTCCTAATGACCAACTTGGATTAAATTTCTTATTCTCATCCTGCCCAAATCGATTAGAGGCATCCAGCCGCGCATTAAAATTCAAAACGTAACGTTGCTGGTAACTATACACTAGTGTAAGATATTCACTTAAGGTGTTGGACGTTGTTGTTGTCACGGTACTTCCGGCACGCATATTCTCGTGCAAATCATTAGTATTCTCTCTCAACCCATCTACAGCTGTAACACTTTTGGGCACCGTCGCAAACTTTTCTCCCCGGTAATAGAGGTAACCATATCGCATATTCGCACTTCCCTCCATATTTGTTGAATTAACCTCAAACCCAATGTTCGCTATTAATTTATGTTGTACCCCGAATACTTTATCATACACAAGACTTGTCCTAAAAGAATAATTATTATTTTGCCCATGTTCTTGTCGCAACAATCCCCCAAACGGCAAGATACTGGCATGCTGCTCAACTGAATTGGGCAATACTTCTCCAACCTCATAACCGCGAATATTGGCAATATAATAAGAATATTCCGTCGCCCATGACTTTACTTTATTAGAAGCCAACGAGTAAGAACCTCCAACTTGCCATTCTAAATCTTTCAACAAATTCAATCGAATATTTAACGCAGCCTGCAAATTAATCCCATCTGTTTCAGTCCCAGTATTATCCATTTCATTGATGATATTGTAGTTGTATGCGTATTTATCAAGTATAGACCAACTTGTACTTCCTGATTTTTCATGATAATACAATCCACCATTTTCATCTCGTACAGGTATAGCACGTGTCGTATTCATCGCATAATCATAAGGACTAACCCCAAAAGCAAAATTTTCCGTCGTGCGATAACCACCATTCAATTGAAAATCTAGACTAAATCGATCCTCCTGTCTAAAAGTGGTATTAGAACTTACAGTGAAACCCGACATATTATTTCCCTTCGCTTCTCCTAAAGTACGATTCACCCCCATGGAAAAACGACTCGATAATTTTTTCCCGTTACTAGAAATACTCACGTTATGATTATGACTAAAATTGTTTTTAAACAAAATATCAAACCAATCCGTATTCATATTTTCCATCTTGCGAAATTCCTGTTCAAATTGTTCTCGAGAGATTTCTTTTCCTTGCAATTTTTGGATTAGACCAGCATAAGCAATTGGCAAAACATCCAATCTATAACTTTCCCTGTCTTCCCACAGCTCCTGGGAAAATTGCATATATTCCTGTGAATTCATCATATCGTACATACGATACGATGGTTTCTGCCCAACACTGATACTACCATTGTAAGAAATACTAAAACCTTCACCTTTTGCTTTTTTAGTCGTAATCACAATTACCCCATTAGCAGCTTGGGTACCGTAAATAGCCGTAGCAGAGGCATCTTTCAACACGGTAATTGTTTCAATATCATGAGGGTTCAACCAAGATATTGCATTACCCACGGTTTCTTGCAAACTCTCCATTTCTGATGAAAGAGGGCTTGCATCATCGGGAAGCGGAAGAGGATTCGCTTGTATCACGCCATCCACTACCCAAAGCGGTTCTTGATTACCCAATAAAGTCGAAGTCCCCCGGATACGAATTTTCGGGGTTCCTCCCACTTTACCAGTCTTGTTAATAACTGACATTCCCGGCACCCATCCTTGCAACATCTGGTCAATTGTGGACTCTCCGGCTACCTGTATTTCTTCCGCCCGCAATTGCGTTACTGCCCCCACGTAACGACTGCGATCAATCGTTGCGTATCCCGTCACCACAACCTCTTCAATAGTTTTTACATCCTCCCGCATGATCACCCGCAAAGTATCCTTTGCCGTTTCTTCTGAAAAACTTATAATTTGATTTTGAAACCCTACAAAAGAAAATTCCAGTTGCCCTTTTGTTACTAGTAATTCTAACGAGAATCGGCCGTTAACATCCGTTGCTGTCCCCACAGAAGTTCCTACCAACTTCACTGTCACGCCCGACAAAGGCTGCTTTTTTGTATCGTACACAAAACCTTTCACACGAACAGACTTTTTGGCACTCGTATTATCTTTCCGCGGAACAATTAAAATTATTTCCCCTTGTGCAATAGCAACCAAACGAGTTCCTTGCAAAACGGCTTCCACGGCTTTAATAGCCTGAACGTCCTTTAGCTCCAAGGATACTTGCCGAGCTTCCTTTTCAAGCTCTTCCCGCTTGTAACTGACCGAATTTCCACTCAAACGATTGATTTCCTTAATCGCATCAAGGACAGTCACCTTGTCCAATTTCAAAGAGATTAATTTACCATTCTGCTGCCCAAATACCAAGGGCGGGGTAAGCATTATCCAAATCAGTATACCGATACCGACCATTAATAATCGCCTACACGAAGCAGAAAACATCTTCGGATGTTCCATTTCACGATTTTTTTGCATAGATTTGTAAAACATTAAATTAATAATTTCTTGGTTTTCCAAGAGGTTGAATGACCGGGGCATCTTCCACATGCCACCGGTTATTTTTTAGTATATATACACTGTCGTTCCTTTAATCTCGAAACGGGGACCTCCCAGCAATGTCAATGTACTTAACACGCTTCCCAAATCCTCGTTACGATTGATTTTCCCGGTAAAGGTATGCTTCACGTTCCGGTCGCCCCGCCACTCGTAAGTCACGTTGTACCAACGTGCCAACATACGCATCACACTCTCCAAATCATCATCATCCAATATGATAATGCCATCCCGCCAAAGCGATTGTATATCCATGTTTACCTTTTTCACCGAAATATCATCAGCCCCCACTTCCCAATTAGCTTGCATTCCCGGTGCCAATACTTCCTTCAATGAAGTTTGTTCCACGGACACCTCTACTCGCCCGGTAAACAAAGTAGTCTGTATTGCAGGCTCATCGGTATAAGCCATGATATTAAACGAAGTCCCAAGAACACGGGTCCGCATCTCTCCCGCCTGCACGACAAACGGGTGCAACGAGTCGGGAGTCACTTCAAAAAAAGCCTCTCCCTTCAAATCGACCATCCGATTTTTCCCTGTAAATTTCACAGGATAACGTAACTCCGAATCGGAGTTCAAAAATACTTCCGTCCCGTCACTCAATACCAACGAATAAATACCTCCGCGAGGCACCACTATCGTGTTGTACTCCACTACAGAATCCTGCATCTCTTTCTTCATCTCGTACGCCACTTGTCCCGTCCGGATATTAATACTCGTACCAGATGTGGCTACCGAAGTATCCCTATCTCGCAAGGCAATCTTCTGCCCATCGTTCAGAATCAACAATGCCTGTGTCTTTCCCGGCTCTATGACAGCCATCCGTACAACTGTTTCGTCCTTGCCCGCCCGTTGCAACCCGAACCACAAACCAAGCCCCAGTAACAAGACCAGTCCCGCTGCATATGCCAACCATGTCCTCCTCCCGATAGATTTTCTCTCCCTCGTAAGCCGCTCCAAACGCCGCCATTGTTCTTTCCGGTCGGACAAACGCACGATATCCTGAAATTCCTCGTTCTTCTTCCCGCCCGACACTTGTCTGAACAATTCCTCGTGTTCCTCGGATTCCTCCAACCACTCCCGCAACCGCCTTCCCTCTTCCTCGTCCAACATCCCGCCTCCCAACAGCTTCTTCACTACGACATTCGCAATACTTATTTCTTTTTCTATATCACTCATACTATATCATTTTTCCGTAAACTACACCCTATAATTGCGTAACTCGGAAAAGCGGGTGAATAGAAATGTGATTTTTTTCAACAAACTTACAATCACTTGAAATCGCTATGCTTTATTTTTTTAATAATGAGATTTTTATGCTGATTATTTTTTTATATTCATTTTTCATCTCTTCTGACAAGAATGATATATCAATAAATTCAAACCACTTTTGTTGAATCTTTTGAAATTTATCAAAGATATTACCAATCACCTTTTCTTCCATTCCAGATGACCGCATCGCAATTATAAAATCAGTTTTCCCAATCTTACGCTTCTTACCGTTTAACGTCAACGCTAATTCCTCCAAATCTTCAGGCATAACCAAAACCGTCGAAAGCATATCGTATGCAGGAGTAAGAATATACCTCTCTTTTTGCTTACTATACAAAGAAAAATTTTTCAAATGCATATCAGCATTACCGGTAACCCAAGAAAACACCACTTGCTCCCAAAAATTAACAATATCCAATTTAGGAACAAACGAATATTTCTGAATGGCTTTGGCTATCTGCTCGTACGAACCTTTGTATTTATGCTCAGTAAGACGTTCTGTCAGTTGACACATATCCTCCATTCCCAATTTTTCCCCTTTATCTGTTCGATCAATACGGCGAGTAATGTAACACAATTCTCCATCGGCAAAACGAACAAGACTGTGAGGAACAACCTTTATTTTTGCCAATTCCGCCAAATGCATAGTTAAATCCTCTATTTCCGGCAGACAAGCAAAACGACTGGCTTGAGGTTTTAATATATATCGTCCCCACAAACCAACAATGGTAAAACGCTCAGCCTCATTCTTCTCTCCTCTATTTATGTCCAAAGACAATTTAGCCTGCACTCCCGTTAAAGTCACTTGACTACGTATCACCTGCTTGGCAAGCTCTGTCAAATCTTCTCGCGTATAAGGTAACTCGGGAACCTTAGGTGTACCAAATATTTTTTTTGAACACCCCTGATGAAAATCTCGTTCTCCCTCAGTAAGTTCCTTATAACAATATAAACACCTTGCCATAGTTATTCCTCGTCATTAATTATCGGCTCTACACCAACCGCACCGATACAATCTTTACAACAAGCTAATAATAAAGACATTCGATCACGTGCATCAATCTTCCAGTTTTTCTCGGCGATATTAAGCAACCAACCTTCGGGAATAAGTCCGTCGAAAAAAGGGAAAAGTACTTTATCTTGAAAAGGTTCACTTCTCAGAGGCAGTGTCAAACTAATTGGTTCCGCATTACTTGAACGCAAGAAATCGGCATCATACTGGAATATATAACCGTTTTCATTCTCTGTGATTACACCGGCTTTAATACCACGTAAAAACACAACAGCCTGTTTCATAATTCATTATTTCTATCCATGGGTACAACCCCCACTTCACTTCCAAATAAATTCAATATCTGGTTTACTTTATCCAATCTAAGAGTCTGCTTACCTTGTTCTAATTCACGAACAAAACGTAAGCCTACTCCCGATTTCTCCGATAACTCAGCTTGTGTAAGTTCATACTGTTTACGCATATTCTTTACAAATTTAGACAAAACCGTTTGCTCCATAATTTATACCCTTTAAGGTACAAATATAACACAATATTTTCAATTTACACCCTTTCGGGTATAAAACACATCTTTTGTATTATACATATACCCTTTCGGGTATAATTTCACCCCACGGACAAGAAAAGCAACAACGCCCTCAAATGTTTCAACCTCTCTCTCAACGTCTGGTATCCAACCTTTTTCAAAGTCTTCACCGTATTAGGAGAAACACACATCTCTTCGGCTATTTTTTCGACAGTCATATCCTGCATACTTAACTCGATAACCCGTCGTGTTTGAGCGGGAAGTTCACGAACGGCTTGTCGCACCTGTCCACAGATTTCGGCAGTAATTAAAACATAATCCCCGGTAACGCTCTCCTCCCATTCGATACTTTCAAGAATACGTTTCCGATTGGTTGTATCGCGCAGAAACGCCAATATTTTGTTTTTGATAACCGTGTATAAATAGGTCTTTACCGCTAACAAATTATAAAAGTTATTCCGGTTATTCCAATACAAAACAAAAGCCTCCTGAATGATATCTTCGGACTGTTCTTTATCGTGCAACATCTTGTACACGTAATAAAACATCCGCTGATATAATCCCTCGTGAAGCTCTCCAAATGCCACACGATCGCCCTTGGAGATTCGTTTTATATGTGAGTCATCAAGCACAACTTTATAGACTTTCGTCCGATTATATCTTTATCTTTAATTTTTGTCCCGGTTTCAGGTTCTTCACCATCTTCTCGGAAAGCCCGTTCCATTTCATGATATCCCGGTTGGAAACACCCGGGTATTTTTTAGCTATACTCCACAAATTATCTCCCCGTCGAATCGTGTAATAAAAGAACTCACCTTCAGCCAACGATTGGGTTTCCACTTCCGAGTTGGCGGCAACCCCCGCATACCGGGTATTAACCTTTGACTGATAATGTGCCACTTTATCTTTAGGCACGTAAACCGTCAATTTTTGTCCTATATTAATACGGTCTTTTGTCATCCCGTTCCAATACTTCAAATCAGACAACCTCACGTTGAATCTCTCGGCTATCTTCCCGATAACATCCCCGCTTTTCACCGTGTATATCAATTTGGCTTTATTACTCGGGGCTGCATGAGCGTGAGCGTATTTCTTGAAACGGCTCTTCGGGTCGGCAGTACGGTCACTGTCATTAAAATAAGAATTACGGTTATAAGCAAAAATCGTATCCTGTTTGTCAATAAAATTCGCCACGTGATTATAAGGCATCCGCAAACTATAACTTTTCCCGAATCCGGCAGGTACAATATCCGAACGGTATTGTGGATTTAAATCCCGAATCTGCTCCACGGAAACATCCATCAACTTTGCCATTTGCTCAAAATGCAAGGCGTCGGAAATCATTATCGTGTCACACATGGTCGGCAACTCGTTCTCTAGAGGGAATATATTATGCTCCTTGTGATAATTAAACGTGTACATCGCCGCTATAAAAGCCGGCACGTATCCGCGAGTTTCCCTAGGCAAGTGGAAATAAATATCCCAGTAATTCTTCTTGCTACCGGAACGACGGATAGCCTTATTCACGTTGCCCGGTCCGCAATTGTAAGCGGCAATTACCAGAATCCAGTCCTCGTATATCTTGTACAAATCTTTCAAAAAACAAACAGCCGCCTCGGTCGACTTCACCGGGTCCCGACGCTCGTCAATAAAAGAATTGATTTCCAACTTGTACATCTTTCCTGTCCCGTACATGAATTGCCATAGTCCGCAAGCCCCTGCCCTTGAAAAAGCCCTCGGGTTCAAGGCACTCTCGATCACGGGCAAATATTTCAATTCTTGAGGTAACCCCTCCCGATCCAATACTTCCTCGAAAATAGGAAAATAATAAGAACTCAAACCTAGCATAGCACCCACTTGAGCCCTACGCCTTACGGTATAAAGTTCTATATAATTACGCACGATATCATTATATGACAACTTAATCGCGGAATTCAAAGCATCCAACCGGTTCAAGTAAACCGAATCGGGAACAGCCGGACCGCTCTCGTACCCCATAAGGTAAACGGAATCCACGTAATTACCTTCCTCCAACCGCGTCACATACCATTTACCATACAAATCATCCAATCGTTCGATAAACGCTCCCGGGATAGAATCCACGAGTAGAACAGGAGCCGATAATTTCAATCGTGACGGCGGTTCAAGACGCACTTTCAATGAATCGCGATCACTTTCACCAAATACCGTGTTACAACATAAAATAGCACATACCCACAAAAATAAACAACGCATGTTTTTTCCTTTAAAAATTAAATGTTAGTGTTAATCCCACGGTACCCCCGCTGACAGGCGAGAATCCGGTAGAAGGTCGGACATTAAAAGATATATCATCATTTACCTCGAAATCATAGAAATGCGCGAATACCGTCGCATCAATAATCTGAATCAAATATATACCTCCCGAAACGATATATAGCAAATCCCGATTTCGTTTATAATTATCTTTCTTCGTTTTCAACTGTTCCTGCAAACGCTTCCGCTGACTGGAATTAAATGCCTCTGCCGTGCTACCGGGCCTCATTAATTTATCCCAACTGGCGTTCGCCGGATAGGGTGTTTCAGGATCTTTCTCCAAAGCATTCAAGTAATCCGTATAATCCACGAAAGCATTCCGGTACTTTTTAAAATACTTCATGTTCCACGACAAACCGTAAACAGTAGCTCCAATACCCCCGTACAAGATTGGCACTTTCCACCACTGACCGTTATACACCTGAGCCGAACCCGGGAGTATCATTGCCATAATGGTTGCCTTCTTGGGAGAATGTGGCTTCTTATCTTCCTTCAACGAGGATTTTAAAATCTCCGTTCCCTCGAATGATAAAGAATCCGTCTGAACAATCGTATCTCGCGAAGTTGCAGGAAACTCCACGCGATAATACTCCGACGCTTTTATTCCCGTACCAATCAGCAAAACCGGGATGATCAAAACTATGTTCTTTAAAATCCTTCTCACTACAAATTCTATTTCTTATCCATCTTATCCAGTAACTCCACGATACGTTCCAGTTCGCTGTCGGACTTAAAAGATATAACTATTTTCCCCCGCCCTTTCTCGTTACGTTTCAAATCCACTTTCGTGTCAAAATAACGTGCCAAATGGGATTGCAACGCCATATAGTCGCCTATCGGTTCACGCTTCCGTTCAACCTTTTTCTCTTTCGCTTCCTCCGGTTGCATCAGTTCCCGCACAATCTCTTCCACCTTCCGGACAGAAAAATCATATTTCAGGATTTGCTCGAAAATCATATTTTGCGTTTCCGGGTCCTCGATATTAATAATGGCACGGGCATGCCCCATACTGATCTTCCGGTCTTTAATAGCCAACTGTATCGGGGCAGGAAGTCTCAACAAACGCAAATAATTGGAAATCGTGGTTCTCTTTTTACCCACGCGCTCGCTCAAAGCGTCCTGAGTCAAATTGCACTCGTCAATCAAACGCTGGTATGAAATAGCGATCTCGATAGCGTTCAAGTCCTCGCGTTGGATATTCTCTATCAACGCCAATTCCAACATCGACTCCTCTTCCACTTTCCGGATATACGCGGGAATAGTTTCCAACCCCGCTAATTTGGAAGCCCGGAAACGACGTTCTCCGGCAACAATTTCATATTTCCCTTCCTCGACCTCTCTCACGGTGATCGGTTGCACGATGCCGATAGCCTTTATAGAAGCGGCAAGCTCCTGTAAAGCCTCTTCATCAAAAATAGTTCTCGGCTGGTTCGGGTTCGGACGGATATCACTCAGTCTCAACTCTTCCTGTAAAGCAGAAGAACCGCCCCTCGGCTTAGACTCCTCGGCAGCATCCTGCAACAACGCACCCAATCCCTTACCTAATGCACTCTTTTTCGCCATAACCTTTATAATTTTAGATTTATGATTTATGATTTCAGATTCATTCATTATCTCGCATTTTCAATCATAAATCGCAAATCATAAATCATCAATCTCTTAGTTTTTTTTATTCTTTTCCAGTAACTCGTTTGCCAAACTCAGGTAATTTACCGACCCGCGGCATTCTGCATCGTACAGGATGACAGGCTGCCCGTAACTCGGGGCCTCGGCAAGCTTCACGTTCTGTTGAATCAAGGTCTCGAACACCATATCTTCAAAATGCTTTCTTACCTCTGCCACCACTTGATTGGACAAGCGCACGCGACCGTCATACATGGTCAGCACGAATCCCTCGATTTCCAAAGCCGTGTTCAAACGTTTCTGGATAATCTTGATCGTGTTCAACAATTTACCCAACCCTTCCAACGCGAAATATTGACATTGCACCGGAATCATCACGGAATTAGCCGCCGCTAAAGAATTGACAGTCAACAATCCCAAAGAAGGAGAACAGTCTATTAATATATAATCATACTGATCTTTTATCCCGGCAAGCATCTTCGCCATAACGCTCTCTTTCTCGTCGAAATTCAGCATCTCCAATTCGGCACCGACCAAATCAATATTTGACGGTAATAAAAATAAATTCTCGATATCTGTTTTTAGAACGGCTTCCTTCGGGTCCAACCCGTCAACCAGACACTCGTAAATGGTCGCCTTCAGTTCTTTCAAATCATACCCAACACCCGTTGTCGCGTTTCCTTGAGGGTCTGCATCTACCAACAAAACTTTCTGCTCCAAGACAGCCAAACTAGCTGCCAGATTCACAGACGTCGTTGTCTTTCCCACCCCTCCTTTTTGATTCGCGATAGCTATTATTTTGGACATAAAATTCACTTTTTACGATTATGTGGTAAAAATACAATTAAAAAGAATACACACCCCTTTTTTCGTCATTTTTTTAATAACAACGGGCGCTTTTTTACTAACATTAATTACCTTTACCCCGAGAATTAAAGACGAAGAGGGAAAATGAGAAATACCACGGAAGAAATTATAAATGAAATAAATAAATACCGGGATGAAGAGAAAGCAGCTTTCCTGCCTCGTTTCTTCAAAACGGGAAAAGGGCAATACGGGGAAGGCGATCAATTTATCGGGGTTGTCGTGCCCAACGTCCGCATCGTGGCGAAAAAGTACATGGACACAGATCACGATACACTCCGGGAACTACTGGCATCCCCCGTGCACGAGTATCGTTTGGCGGCTCTCCTGATATTGACTTATTATTACGCGAAACATAAAGACGATGCATCTAGAAAAGCGTGCGTCGACTTCTATTTAAGCCAAGTCGATGCCATCAACAACTGGGACCTCGTTGATTTGAGTTGTTACAAAATATTGGGACACTGGCTGCACAACAAAGACAAACAGCTCCTGTACGATTGGGCGCACACCGACCACCTCTGGAAACAACGCATTGCCATGATATCATGCATGCACTTCGTGAAACACGGTGAATTCAAAGACGCACTGGCTATCGCCGACATTCTCCAACACCATTCTCACGATCTCATTCACAAGGCGGTCGGGTGGATATTACGGGAAACAGGCAAGGAAAACGAACAACTATTGACGGATTACCTTATTCCCCGCTACAAGAGGATGCCCCGCACCATGTTGCGCTACGCCATCGAACGTTTTGAAGAACCCAAGCGCAAAGCCTTTCTCCTAGGGGAATACAAATGACAATCTCATTTTCAATCTTAAATCTAAAATCATTAAATCTAAAATTAATTCATGGTTAGTTTTTTACAAGTTGATAGTCTGAGTAAACGTTTCGGAGAACATCTATTATTTGAAAATATAACGTTTAGTATTGCCCAAAATCAAAAAGTTGCCCTAATCGCTAAAAACGGTATGGGTAAATCCACCTTGTTACGCATCATCTTCGGTCAGGAAACCCCGGACACGGGTACGGTTATTTTTAGAAATGATGTTTCACTCGGATTCTTGGAGCAAGATCCCGAATTAAATCCCGAGAATTATGTTTTCGAGGAAGTTTTCAACACGGAAAATCCCACGCTAAAACTGATCAAAGCATACGAACAAGCTGTAAAAGATAACGACACGACAACACTGGAAGAATTAATTCCACAAATGGATGCTTTACAGGCATGGGATTATGACTCCCAGATCAAACAAATATTATCGGAATTAAAAGTTGACAAATACACCCAACGCATCAAGGAACTTTCCGGCGGACAAAAGAAAAGAGTCGGTCTGGCAAAAGTACTGATAAGCAACCCGGACTTCTTGATTCTGGACGAGCCTACCAACCATCTGGACGTGGAGATGACTGAATGGTTGGAAGACTATCTGGATAAGACCAAAGCCACCCTTCTCATGGTAACGCACGACCGTTATTTTCTGGATAGAGTGTGTGACAAAATTGTCGAGATTGATGATTTCGGTATCTTCTCGTATGACGGCAACTACTCGTACTACCTCGAAAAAAGAGAAGAACGCATTGAAGCCCGCAACGCGTCAATCGACAAAGCCAAGAACCTTCTGCGCACCGAACAGGAATGGATGCGCCGTATGCCGCAAGCAAGAAGCCACAAGGCAAAATACAGAATCGACAATTTCTATAAAATCAAAGAAGTCGCCTCGCAGAACATCTCCGAACAACAATTGGAACTGGACATCAAGGGGCAACGGCTAGGCAAGAAAATTCTGGAACTGGAACACGTCAATAAAAGCTACGGGAACCTGAGCGTACTGAAAGATTTCACGTACAAATTCGTGCGGGGCGAAAAAATCGGTATTATCGGTAGAAACGGCGTCGGGAAATCCACGTTCCTCGACATCATAACCCGCCAGATAGAACCGGACAGCGGAACCATCGAGATCGGGGAAACCGTGGTCTACGGGTATTACAAACAAGCGGGTATTACCTTCAAAGAAGACGATCGCCCTATTGACATCGTCAAAAACATATCCGAGAAAATTGACCTCGGCAACGGACGCGTCATGTCAGCCTCCCAATTCCTCGAATATTTCCTGTTCCCGGACAAACTGCAATATTCACTCGTTGCCAAGCTCAGCGGGGGGGAACGCAGGCGGTTATACCTTTTGACCGTGCTTATGAGTAACCCGAACTTCTTGATTCTGGACGAGCCTACCAACGACCTCGACATCATGACCTTGAACGTGTTGGAAGAATATTTGCAATCATTCCAAGGCTGCCTAATCATCGTGTCGCACGACCGATTCTTTACCGACAAAGTGGTTGACCGGGTATTCGCTTTCGAGGGTGACGGTATCGTGAAAGACTTCCCCGGGAATTATACCCAATATAAAAACAAAAAAGAAGAAGAAGAACTCCTTCGCAAACAAGCCGAAAAGAAAATCCCCGCCGCCCCCAAGCCCGTCCGGGAAAAAGAAAAAGTACGTAAACTGACCTTCAAGGAAAGGCAAGAAATGCAACAACTGGAAACCGATATGGAAAACCTGAACGTCGAGAAATCCAAATTGGAAGATGCTTTAAATTCCGGTACGTTAGGTGCGAATGAACTGGTCAAATCCTCCCAACGCATCGCCGAAATTATTGATATTCTTGACGAAAAAGAAATGCGCTGGCTGGAATTGAGCGAAATTGAATCGTAAATGTTTTCCCAATAGCTAAAAAAGGCTGTTCAAAATAAAATGAACAGCCTTTTTGTTTCCATGATTAAAACTATTTACTAACTTGCTTAACAGCCTCCGCCATAGATATCAAACTTTCATAGTGTACTCTATCATCGCGATTAGCAGCCCCCACTTTACTCTTCAATAAAGTAACTACCCGATTCAACATCGCTTGATTGTAACCGAAAGTTTCATCAATCATACCTATTTCCACCTCTTCCTGGAAAGGACTGGCAGCCTGCCCGAACTGAACAGGTAACAATTTCCTAGCTACAGTTCCCACTCCACTCTCTTGTTCCATTTCCTGTAAATGACGATACATCTCATCCATGAAACTTTTGGAGAATAAATTGTATGCCATAATCTCCTCTAAAGAAGGATTTAAACTTTTAATTGCCCGCGTATTCTTAATATAGTCAGTGCAGGTAACACCCATTCTATTAAAAATATTCTTCTGCAACAATTTTTCCTCTTGATTCAATTTCTTTCCTTGTATAGTCGGAGCGAAAACACCGGCATACAAATCATCGTAATAATCGCCAATCGTGTAAAGATTCTTATCTTGTGAAACATGAGAAGAGAGAAGAACCATCGCCCTTTTGCTTTCAATCACCTTGCTCACGGCAGCAATGATCTTTGCAGACGGGTACACGGCTAACTTTGTTTTATTAATCAATTCCGGACGATCGATCCACGAGCTATTTCTCAACTCTTTCAACACCCATGCCAACGCTTCTTTTTGTTTCGCACGTGCTACCGATTTCACGGCTTCACCGGCTGTTCCGTCTTTCACTTGCGACAAGTAAACACCTCCAACCTGATACAACGCGTTCAACAAGTAACGCGTGTATTGCTCTTGAATTCCAGAATAAAGTTGCATCCGGTGAGAGAAATCCGGGTCATCTGAAATCCACTCGTTCAAGTGGTTCAAGATATACTTCAAGTTCTTTATCCCGTAGGTTCCTGCCTTTACGGGATCATCACCTAAATCTTCCTCCAACGCGCTCGGGTCTATACGGAAAACCAATTGTTGACGCCCGTAACGATAGCAAGGGTCTCCGGCTTTCTCATCAATCCATTTCTCGGCGATTTTAGATTCCTCCCACATATCCTTGGCTTCCGGCACAGGAGAATACAACCATTTAATCACGTAATAATCATACACGCCAAGATCGGGAGGTGTCAATTTCACCCCTTTATCTCCCGGTTGCGCTACATAATTGAAACGAGCGTAGTCCATGATAGAAGGAGTTGTCCCGTATTTTTGAGTGAAAGAGGCGGAACGCAACGAATCCACCGGAACGGAAGCCGAAGCAGACATGTTATGCAACATACCCAAGGTATGACCTATCTCATGCGTGATAACATACGTGAGCGATTCATCAAAAACATCTTTCGGCATCTTAACGGCACGCACACGAGGATCTACTTGCGCCGTCTGAACGAAACGCCAGTTATTAATCAACTGAACAACATTATTGTAAACAATCACCGAAGCGTTAATAATCTCCCCGGTAGTCGGGTCCACCCAAGACGGTCCCATGGCATTTGCCTCCGCGTTGGGGCAATAACGGATACAAGAATATTTCAAGTTATCGGGATCAAAATTCGGGTCATCCTTCGGGAAATCCTTTGCCACCATCACGTTCTTGAAGCCGATCTTCTCGAAAGCTTTATTCCAATTCAAAACAGCCGCTTTAATCGGACCTCTCCACTCGTCCGGGAATGCGTCATCCACGTACCACACGATCGGTTTCACGGGTTCTACAAGCTCTCCGCGCTTCCACGCTTCCATGTCTTTCGGTTCTACCCTCCAACGATTAGCCAAAACATAAGTATCGAAACCGTCCTTTTCTTGGGATATCTTCCGGATAGGGAACTGCATTCTCGCACTCGCCGAGTTCAACGAGTAAAAAATTCCGACTCGGGAATCCTGTACACGAGGTCTCATTTTAGAATCCGGCAACAAAAGAAAAGTAATCACGGAACGAGTCGACACTTGTCCTAAAGGTATAGCCCCGAACAACGTCATATATTGAGCCTCCACGGGTTGAGCCACTTCCAACGACGCGTTATCTTCAAACGCTTTCACGCCTTCAAAAGTAAATTTACTTGAAACCGGAGAAGAAGTGAGCAATCCGCCACTAACTTTCGGGGCAAGCTCCTTACTATCTTTTATAAATGAAGTCACTTCAATCACCACGGCAGAACTATCCGCATTATACGAGTGAACGGAGAACGATTTTGCCGGAATATCGATATAACTTTTCTCCATGGCTTTCTTCACCCACTCTTTATCCTCTCCCATCGTGGCAGCCAAATTAGGCTTGTTGAACACGATAGACGAATCTTTCTTCACCACGCGATAAAGAACAGGCTCATTGTATTTATACCCCACGTTAAGCAACAATGGTTCAGAGGTGGCAGACAATGTTCCTCCCACTAATATATCACGCCCCATGTACTTCAACGGGTATTCCAAATAAATCTTCTGATCTATTTTATGAATGGTCAAGAAATCACCTTTCGCGGTAACGATTCCCGGACTTTCCATCAACTTTTCGTACTTACTTTTCCTCTTAACAGGCTCTTTCACCTCTTCGGTTGACGCTTTTTTCTTCTTCTTTTTGAACAATTCCCCTGCATAACTCTCTCCGGTTGCAAGCACAAGCAAAGCCAACAACAATAAAAATGAAGACAATTTTCTCATTTTTAATAATTTAAAATTAAACATTATGATTACATAAAATACAAACTTCCATATTTCAAGACGCTATAAACAATCATCGCTTCTATTCAGATTCAGCATTCAACAACTCTTGCACTTTCTTACGCAACACGTTTCGATGCAATTCTTTAGCCGCAAACTTACCCTCTCTGTCCAGAACCACTAAATAAGGTATCCCCTCAATTCCCAAATCTGTACGGATACCATCTTTTTTATAGCCACGCGGATTCCGGTAACTCTTCCACGGGAGCTGTTCTTCCTGACAGGCTTTCAACCATTTCTCTCTGGAATCATCCATGGAAATACTCACGACACGCAACCCCATATGAGCGAAATCTTTATACAATCGCCGCAAACTTTTCATCTCACTCCGGCAAGGTCCACACCACGATGCCCAACAATCAATAACCGTAATGTATCCTTTCAAAGAATCCAGTCGAATTGTATCACCCGCTTCATTCTCCAAAAGATAATCCGGGAAATCTTGACCGATAGCACTCACGGAAACTCTTTCCAACTTGTCTTTTAAAGTTTTCCCGATACTCAACTGCTGTATTTCCGGCGACAGCAAATCATACATCTCTTTTCCCCACTCGTAATGCGACTTCATTTCTTCGCTGGCTAAATAAGCGGCATACACGTTATCGGAATACTTTTTCACCAAATCACGAGCAATAGAAAAACGTAAATCATCAAACCACAACCTCTCAGACATCAAACTATCGAGCAACACCTGATCGTTCCTCGTGGAAGCCTGAAAAATACTTAACCCGGAGGCATTCTCTTCTACCACCTTATCGTAAAGGTCATTAAATGTCGCCAAACACGCTTTTCTTACCTCGTTGGCTCTCGAGCCTCTTAAACTATCACCACGAATTCCCTGCTGCGAAGAAACGGTTATACTCATCTCATTCCCATCTAAAAACAGATCCGCTTGCCGTTCGTTGATTTTCAAACGATATAACCCGGGCTCCTGAATAATCCCTTCAAAAGCATATTGCCCGTCTACCAATTTTCCCGAATACAGCACTCTCGAGTTCTCCCCGGTAACAGCCAGAGTAACCTGTCCCGTATCCACGTCAGTAACATTTACTTTTAACCGGAACGATTTTCCTTCTTGAGAGGAACACCCCATCATTCCGGTCACTAACACGAATAAAACAAGTACTTTCATTTTTTTATTCACTTTCTCGCAGCCAAATCCTCTTTAACCGAAGCGACCAACTTTTTCATATACTCATATTTACTCAATATGATTGAATGCTCGGCATGAGTCTTTTGAAAGTTTACCTCATCATCTTTCAACACCTCCATAACAAAATCAAGTACATCCGCAGATTCTGTCGGGCAGACATAAGCTTCCCCCCAATATGAAGAAGGAGTAGAACTTAAAAAACCATATTCTTCTTTAGATTTCCAAGCAAATGTCGCACCCCATAAAGAATTTCGAATATCTTGACGGTGCATAGCTTTTAACTCTCCATTCAAATTAAAATTATCCGAAAGCCTATAAAAATCTTCCAACTGCTCCGGATAACTATTCACTAAAGCATGCGCCCATTCAGACCCCCGAACTCTCAAACCAAAAGCTTCTTTATCTTCCCGTGTCATATCCTTTAATTCCGCGATACGAGAGATTGCCGCTCCCGACATTCCATAATAAAGATCTACCGGCTCATCACTAAGTATCATGTCTTCCACAAGCAAAAAGCATCTAGGTTTCATACCTGCTTGCTGGAAAGGAATAACATACTCTTCCAAAAACTTCACACCCTCCAGTATATCTTGACGCTGTTTCGAAAGAGTGTATTTCAAACTGGTCACATCTTCCTCTATAGAGTAACCTAACATCATGGTCTTATAATAAATAATCGAATCCCCGTTCGCATCCAAGCCTCTATACTCCTTTCCGATCGTGTCATTATAATAAACAGGCATTTGGTATTTACTATAAATTTCATAAATCAAATGATCCAATTCATCATTGGGATTATCCTTTATCACGTACCAATCCACATCCACGTTTGACGGAGATAACGTACTATTTTCATCATCATGACAACTTGCCAAAGCAAACAATGACAACAATAATATTCCAATTAAATTTTTCATCATCAATCACTTTTTCGATTACTATTCATATTCCACATACACGGGAGCAGGTCTTTCATTATTTACCATATTACCATCCGTAAACTGTAATTCATACGTAGGGATTGGCAAAACCCACCCACCGTTAGGATAGGCTTCCAGTTCATAATATCCATATGCTATACCAGAATCCTTAACGCGTACCTCATGTCTTATCGGCTTTGTTTCCGGGTATTTGGGACTCACTGAATAACGACGCAAATCGAACCAACGATGTCCCTCGAAACACAATTCCAAACGACGCTCATTCCGGATGAAATTCACCAAATCTTTCCCCGTTTTTGTTGCAATATCCGGCACACCACCAGCGCGATAACGAGTTGCTAGAAAAGAATGCATAACCTCTCTCGCACCCTTATCATCATCCAACATCGCTAACGCCTCAGCCTTATTCAAACAAACCTCCGCGTACCGCACCAAGTTACAATCAGACACTCCTCCATCCGACCATTTTTTAAATTTCGAAGGGTAATTCCCGTAGGAATTAATCTCAATCCCAAATTGATAACGCAAATCATTTGCTTGATTAGAAAAAGCATCTTCCAAATCGGCAGACATCGCATACGTCGGCTTCGAATTCCATCCCACCATAGCATTTAAACGATATTCTCCCATGGAAAAAATCGTTTCCGGAGATTTGGAAGAAAGCATGCTGGAACCCGATGCCAATGCATTCAAGTCCTGTAAACGATAAGCTGCCTGCATAATGGTATCGCATTGTTTATCACACTTTTCCCATTCTCCCATGTAAAGATACACCCTGCTCAACAAAGCTCTAGCCGCCGATTCATTAGCCCGATAAACCGAAGGTTGCACGACACCTTTTAAATTCGAGATAGCCTCTGATAAATCCTCCACCATCAAACCATAAACCTCTGCCACCGGATCACGGACAAAATCTTTGTCTTCCACCTCCGCGCTCACTTTAATAGGAACACCCAAATCCGTGGCGGCACTCCCCGCCACATAAGGTTCGGCATACAAATTCACCAACCAGAAATAGTAAGTAGCTCTCAAAAACAAGGCTTCCCCCTTAACCCGATGGTAGTCCGCACCGGCATCCTGAAAGGCTTCCACCTCATCCAATATCACGTTCAAAGAAGCTATATGCTCGTACAACCCACTCCACACTTCGTCATTCTCAACAGTTCCATTTTCACTCGTACTCGGTAACTTCAACCACTCGTAATACCCCAGATAAAGCGCATTCCCCATACTTCCCAAATAACTTGGTCTAGATGATAACTGCACATCATCATCCATCAAGTGAATCCACGAAGCTATCGTTGTTTCACCTTCATCTTCGTATTGACCTGTTTCTCGAGAGATCATGTAACCATCTCCTACCAGCAACTCGCTTAAATCCGAAATTGAATTTACATATTGCAAATCTCTAGGATACTCTTCTAAAAAATCCCCACAAGCCACTAACAGTACACTCCACAGAATACCAAATATATTTATTATCTTTTTCATACGCTACAATTTAAAACGTTACATTTAAATTCATTGAAAAAGTCGGACAAAGCGACATATTAATCGACGGGGCAGAACCCGATTGAACAGCCGGATCCTGTCCCTTTAACTTCTTGTCACAAATCATAAATAAGTTCGTGCAAGAGAAACCGATATACGCCGACTTCATATACATTTTCTTCGCGAAAGCCTCCGGTACATTATAACGTAATGACAAAGATTGCAACTTGAGATAATCACCGCTAACCACCCGAATATTGGAATTATCCCACATATTCCACAGGTTCTTCCCGAAATTATAAGGTTTTTCCACGCACCACATTCCCATCGTCTGTCCAAACCTTGCACCGGAAACGATACCCGGAATCGTCGTTTTGCGTTCATCACCGGGATATCTCCAACGATTTATAAACTCTTTCCTCGCGTTCGCTGTTGGCTGGGGAGCTATCGTTCCGTAAGTAGTTTCCAAATCCGGGTACATCTTTAACAAACGAACTTTAGAACCCAAACTATAAGCCAGATTAAACGATAAAGTAAATCGACGATAAGTAAAACTATTGGTCAATCCACCCTGAATAACGGGCACACGAGTACCGGAATGTTCTAACACGGTGGTAAACACATCATCACGATCCATTGCATCGTACAAAGCCCCCCTATCCAACACAACATTTCCCTCCTCGTCATAATCATACTGGTCTACATCATAAAACATCGGACACCCGTCAGTCGGATCCAACCCTTTAAACTTGTACGAATAGAAAGTATTCAAGGGACGTCCCACGATTTGGGCACTACCGTTCAAGTAATCTTCATAAGTATACCGGTCATGCATGGATTTATCTTTCACCTTCCGTCCTTTCGTCAACTGATTCAATACCTGCCCCAACTGAGGATCAAAAATCCATCGGAAACCATTAGGATTCTCCGCGGAAAGCGTGTTCACGGGAATAACTCTCAACGAGAACTCGAATCCCTTATTTTCCAAGGTTCCCTTGTTCAGCACGTAATCTTCTCGCCCGTTAACACGTGAAATTGTTTTCGTCAAGAATGTGTCATTCGTCTTCTTATAATAATAACTTACACTGGCAGATAATCTTCCTTTAAATAAATCAAAATCCAACTGCACATTGGTAGAAGCCGTTTTTTCCCATTTCAACGAGGGATTCGGGAACGTCTCAACAAAAGAAGCGTACTCACCCAAAGTAGAATTCATGTCCCCCTTGCGTATAACCAACTTCGAACTTTCGGACTCTAACATATTTCCTTGATAACCAAAAGAAGCACGTAAAGATAAACTTCCCAACCAATTTACATCCTCGAACAAATCATTCTTAATATTCCAACGTCCGGATACAGACCATATAGGAGTAATTTTATCATTCGCCTTCGTACCGAATTTATTAGACGTATCAAAACGCATATTCGCGTTAAACATATACAGCCCTTTGTAATCGTATGACAATGATGCGTAACCGGAAACCAAATTCGTTTTGGAATCAGCAAACACACCTCTAGCCTCACTCGTTTGACTCCATCTACGGAACGCTTGATAATAAGCCAAATCTATCTCCGCTACCAACAGACCTCGCTCCGGAGTATATCCCCGATACGTTTTACGTGCACTCGTGTAATGACTGGAAGAAGCCTCCGCACCGACTGTAGCCACAATCTGATGATTCCTCTCCGTATCCAAATACTTGTTGAAATCCAACTGGGCACGCAAAGTCCAAGACTCACTGTCGGAATTTTCTTTCTTCAACTCTCCTCCCACCGGACACTCGTTCACCTGATCCTCGTCTTTATCGGGATCTTTAAGTAAACTATCCGTCTGTCTTAACTTTCTCACGTAAAAAGACTCCTGACCATACCAAGTATCCACGTCCGTCGAAGAAGTGGAATACGAGAATGTCAAACCTAATTTCAAAGGCTCAATCATACGCCAATCAACAGTAGCGTTCACACTCATACTCTTGGAATCCACATCATAAGAGCTATTATTCATCTCATTAATAATACTATATGGACACCAATCATTAGAATAACCTCTACGTTTATAAAACCACAAACTTCCATCTTCATTAAAAGCGGGAAGAGCCCGGCTCGTGTTATATGCATATCCCAACACATTTACCTCGGAAGGAGTATAAGAGCGATCGGACACATTTCCATTCATACCAAAACGCAAAGTCACGTTATTCAAATTAGCCGTCAGATTCACACTTGTCGTGTAATTCTTCATTCCTTCCCCTTTCGTCGTTCCTTGGCTATCATTATATCCCAAAGAAGCGTAATATTTTAACGAAGACGATCCCCCGGAAATACCCAAAGTATGCCTATGAGACCAAGAATTCTGCAACAGCAAATCCAACCAATCCGTGTTCATCGACTCGTATCTGCCTACCTCTTTTTGGAACTGATTGAAATCAATCTTGTCATTCCAATAATCACGTAAAGCCCCCTCGTATCCGACCCACGAGTCAACCGTGTTATATACAATTCCTTTCTCTACCAATTCCCTCGACAAAGCGATTCTCTCCTTCGAATTCATCATATTCACACTTTTATCCCCGTAATGCGGACGACGCGTAAAAGTTCCCGCTACCGAATAATTAATCGTCGGGGGACCCTCCTTACCCTTTTTAGTCGTGATCACGATAACACCGTTTGCCGCACGAGCACCGTAAATAGCGGTAGCCGAAGCATCTTTCAAAACATCTATCTGCTCAATATCCTCCGGGTTCAATCCGGAAATCGCATTACCCAACAAATTCACGAAATCCAAATCATTAAGCTGCGAGGGATCAATATCCACCGGATCCTGTTGAATAATTCCGTCTACCACCCAAACAGGTTCCTGATTCCCTAAAATAGTAGAAGTCCCCCGGATTCTCAAACGTGGAACAGCACCCACTTGTCCCGAATTCTGCATAAAAATCATTCCCGGCACATGCCCTTCCAACATCTGGTCGATACTATTCAATCCCGGCACGATAATATCCTCCGCCTTGATCGAAGTCACGGCACTTGTCAGTTTCCGCTTGTCAATCGTCTGATACCCCGTACTCACGACAACCACCTCATCCAAGGTTACCTCCGATTCCTTCATCACCACGTTAATCGTATCCTTACCCGTGTAAGCGACTTCACGATTCTCCATTCCCACGAAAGAAAACAACAAGGTAAACTTTTCCATCGCCGGCAAATTCAAGACATACCGTCCCTCCACGTTCGTCACCGTTCCGAGCGTCAAACCCTTCACCAGCACCGTCACACCCGGAAGAGGAAGTTTCTTCTCGTCCGTTACCCTACCCACGATACGGATACTTTTCTTTTGTTCATCATCCGCAACTTTCACCTCACGCTTCACCACGATAATATTCCCCCTGAAATTATAGACCAAATCCGTCCCTTCAAAAATTCGCTTCAACACATTCTCCACGGTTTCACTCTCCACCTTGATTGATAACTTCCCCAATTGGTTTGTCTGCTCCGTATTAAAGAGAAAATGTAAATCCGTCTGTCGTTGAATCTCATCAAACAACATTTTCACCGTTACATTTTTCATGTCCAAACTCACTCTCTCCTGTTGGGCAAAACTACTTGCCGAAAGAGAAAATGTAAATCCAATCATTAAAACGAGAAACACTCTCATAATTTTCCAAAATTTGTGTCCACATCCCCGTAAGAATGGCGGACAATTTCCATTTTTTTGCATACATTTGTAGTTGAATAATTAACAATTATCAATAAGCTTCACGCCAATAAAGCTCAATGATGATTAAAACACACGGGAGGTGCTTCCAACGCCTTCCGTTTTTTATTATCGTGAAATCACTATTGTACGCCCCTTCACCGAGAACAACACACCAGTAGCCTCGGTTATAACATCAAAAATATTTTGTATCTCTTTATACCTTCCCAGATACCCGGAAAAATGCAATTGCTTCACGGATTCCGTCTGATAGAATACTTCCACGTCATACCACAAAGAAAGAGTAGTCATGATATTCTCCAAAGTTTCATCCTCGAAAGCAAAAACACCTTTCACCCAAGCCAAATACTGCCGGGGATCCACCTGTCGAATCGCCATCGAACCGTCTTTCGGATCAAAACAAGCAAGCTCTCCCGGCTTCAAAACACATTCATTCCCGGAACGGATAGCCTTTATCCCGACTTTTCCACTTTCCAAAACCGTTTGAATCCCTTCCGGTCGCCGTGTATTCACGTTAAACGAAGTCCCGTACACTTGCACCTGCACCTCGTCCGTCATCACGTAAAACGGGCGGGTAGAATCCGTTGCCACCTCAAAATAAGCCTCCCCGGAAAGAAAAACCCGACGTTCATTCTCGTCAAATATCACCGGGTATCTCAAATCCGTGGCTGAATTTAACGTAACCCGGGTCCCGTCGGATAAAGTTAAATGAAACTCCCCGCCCTTGGGAATTTGCAAGGTATTATACTTCAACTCAATTTTTTTCCCGTTCCCGCCGTCCTCGTACACCAAACCACCATCCGTCCTGCGTACCCTTCTCCCCTCTTCCAACCTTATCTCGCTTTCTTCGCTCTTGCCCAAAGACACTTTCACTCCATCGGAAAGAATCAACGTCGCCTTATTCATCCCGGGATAAATCACCCCGCCAATCTGCTGTGGATCCAAAGTAACATCTTTACCCGCCAGCCAAACCGCCAAACCGATCGCAACCGGTATAACTACCGCCGCCACGTACTTCAATACACGTGTAAACAACTTAGGTTTTCTCGCTTGAGTCCGATTCAAGAAACAACTCCACCCTTTTTCCATATCAATATCACGAAATTCCGGAAATTCCGAAGCAAAACGATTATCCCGCAACATCTCCTTGAAAAAACACCGATTTTCTTCCCGTTCCTCCACCCACGATTCCAACACGGCCTTCTCCTCATCCGAAATCGAACCTGCCAAGTAAAGACGGATCAATCGAACAATATTTTCATTATACACATTCATTATACATCTTTTTTTTACTCCCTATACGACAAGAGTACCCAAAAGAGGTAAAAGAAAAATCACTTTTTTTACCGAAAAAACATCAACCAATTGATTTCAAGCAAGAAAAAAACAAAAAAATCAAATCAACTTAAATAACAGAACCCAGAAAAACACATTCCCTAAACGCTCCTTCAAAAAACACACCGCGTTTCTTTTATGCGCTTTCACGGTTTGAACAGACAATGACAACAACTCAGCAATCTCGTCATTCTTTTTGCCTTTTAAATGCAACTCGAACACCTCCCGACAACGTTCAGGCAACTCACTAACAGCAATATACAACTCCCGGTAAATTTCCTCCCTCATCAAGCCGAACTCACCATCTTCCCCCTCTTGTTGATTCTCCATCATGTAAACAACATACCGCTCCTCCACTGCTTTGTGTTTCAAATAATCCAAACACTTGTTATTTACTAAATCATACAAATACGCCCGAAATCCACGATAGGAATTAAACACCTTACTCCCCTCCCATATAGCGATAAAAACCTCCTGCACGATATCTTCGGCAACCTCCCTCTGTTGTACTCGACGCATCGCATACAACACCATGTAGCTGTAGAATCGTTTAAACAACTCCCGGTAAGCCGAAACTTGCTTCACATTAATTTGCCGAATAAATTCACCGTCAACATTACACATACCAACAACTTATTCTGAATCAGTCCGTACAAAAATAATACATAATTCTATCTTTTTGAAGGGAAACTTTAAAAAAAGCATCCTCCCGATCATTACCGAGAGTATAACACCCGTGATTCTTATTTCTTTTTCTTCTCCAAATCATCCTCCGGCTCCGTTCCCAACGCTTCAGATTCCTCCTTGATTTCGTCCATGTAATTTGCCAGATTATCCCGTGCGTCGTCATCATCGTTTTCCAAAATCTCACCCAAAGCGTCAACATACGCTTCCCGTAATTTCTCATCATCCTCCGGGGTCAAATGTTTTTTTACATCTACCTCTTCTTTCCCGGAAGCACCTTTCTTATTTTCATTCTTTTCCATAATGCTTTATCTTTAATCTATATAGCATTGAAACGAAAGGAAAAGAAAAAAGTTCGGTACCCCAAATCTACCCCCATACACGAACTTTGAGTGAGTTTTAGGCGGGTTTTAGGCGGCATCGCCTGATATTCGCCTACTGTTCGCCCACACTTAGCCCACGTTTTAACAGGAATTAAGTACCCCAAGTACACGTCAACAACCCTTTACCCGGGTGATTCGGTGGGTAAAAGATAATGTATTTTCACCCCATAACATAGTTTAAAGTTAGCACGGGGGATGATATTCCCTTGCTCATCCCCGTGCAGCACGGTTAATCACGCGGGCATTGCTTCATTGACAAACCTATCCGTTTCCGGGCTTTATCCACTTGCGTGATTTTCACCATCACGTGCTGATTCAACGAAAGCACATCCGCCGGGTTAGAAATATATTTATCCGCAATCTCCGAGATATGCACCAACCCGTCCTGCTTCACGCCTATATCCACGAACGCCCCGAAATTCGTCAGGTTCGTCACGATTCCCGGAACCACCATTCCCAATTCCAAATCGTCAATCGTGTGAATATTCTCGGCAAAGCTGAATACTTTCGCCACGGAACGAGGGTCACGCCCCGGCTTTTTCAATTCATCTATGATATCCTTCAAGGTAGGCAACCCAATCCTATCGTCCACGTAACGGGACAAGTCTATTTTATTGCAAGCCTCCTCGTTACCGATCAACGAGGTCAACGGCAACCCTAAATCTTTCGCCATACGTTCCACCACCGCGTAAGACTCCGGATGCACGGACGAGTTATCCAACGGGTTCGCCGCCCCCTCTATCCGCAAGAACCCGGCACATTGCTCGAAAGCCTTCTCACCCATTCGCTTCACCTTCTTCAACTCGTTACGACTCTTGAACGCACCGTTTTCCTTGATATAGGCTACCACGTTTTCGGCCAATGTCGGCCCCAAGCCCGAAACGTACGTCAACAGATATTTGCTTGCCGTGTTGACATTTACCCCAACACGGTTCACGCAGGACTCCACCACCCGGTCAAGACTCCCCTTCAATTTCGTCTGATCGACATCATGCTGGTATTGTCCCACCCCGATAGACTTGGGGTCGATCTTTACCAACTCGGCAAGCGGGTCCATTAACCGACGCCCGATAGACACGGCACCCCGTACCGTCACGTCATATTGCGGAAATTCATCCCGGGCAATCTTCGAGGCGGAATAAATAGACGCCCCGCTCTCGCTGACCACGAAGACTTGTATCTCCCGGTCATAACGCAGATTTTGTATGAAACGCTCCGTTTCCCGTCCCGCCGTTCCGTTCCCGATCGCGATAGCCTCTATCCGGTAAGAATTCACCAGATTCGAGATCTTGTTGGCGGCTTGTTTCACCTCGTTCTGGGGCGGATGCGGGAATATCGTTTCGTTATGCACCAGATTACCTGTTTCATCCAGACAGACCACCTTGCACCCCGTGCGGAACCCGGGATCAATACCCAACACCCGTTTGTTGCCCAACGGCGGTGCCAAAAGCAATTGCCGCAGATTCTCGGCAAACACTTTTATGGCCTCCTCGTCCGCCTTTTGCTTACCCGACTGCAAATATTCCGTTTCTATCGACGACAGTAATAAACGCTTGTAACCGTCTTTCACTGCCATCGCCACCTGTTCGGCACTATCATTACGAGCTTTCACGAAAATCCGCTCCAACGACTCCAAGGCCTCGTCTTCCGGAATCCCGATGCTTACCTTTAACACACCTTCCGCCTCCCCCCGGCGTATAGCCAGCATACGATGCGAAGGCACACGCCGCAACGGTTCGGAATAATCAAAATAATCGGCAAACTTCTCGCCCTCCTCCTCTTTGCCCTTCACCACTTTCGCTTCCACGACCGCAACCCGGTCAAAAAAACGGCGAATAGTGTTGCGGGCTCGCTCGTTCTCGCTCACCCGTTCGGCAATAATATCTCTCGCTCCCTGCAAAGCATCCTCCTCGCTCGCCACGTCGCCTTTCACGAAACGGGCTGCTTTCGTCCACACGTCCCCGTGTTCCTGACGTGTCAAAATATCCGCCAACGGCTCCAAGCCCTTCGCTTTCGCCTTCGACGCACGGGTCTGCTTTTTCGGCTTATAAGGCAAATAAATATCTTCCAATACCCGAAGTTCAGTACAATTCTCGATTTGCCCTTTCAGTTCCGGGGTTAATTTATCTTGTTGTTCGATACTCTCCAGTACCGTTTTCTTCCGTTTTTCCAGTTCTTTGAACTGCTCGTACATCTCCCGCACCTGTCCGACCTGTACCTCATCCATACTTCCGGTCATCTCTTTCCGGTACCGGGATATAAAAGGAATCGTGGCTCCTTCGTCCAGCAATCCTAACAAATTTCTTACAAATCTACTCTCGAAACCACTCTTCCGGGTCACGAAAGCTATCGGATCCATGTAATACTCCATACGTCATTTATTTTAGACGGCTAATATACGCACACTTTATTTTAATCACTATCTTTACCCGCAAAATTTATGACTTACGATTCACGATTCGCGATTAAAAAAGCGTTGATTGGCGGGAAGGAATCATGTAATCTGAAATCATAAATCAAAAATTAAAATGGAAACATGATAGAGATTAAAAATATAGTCAAAAGTTACGGGGAACTAAAAGTACTAAAAGGTATCAATCTCTCGATAAAAGAAAAAGAGATTGTCACGATTGTCGGGGCAAGCGGTGCCGGTAAAAGTACATTGTTGCATATTCTAGGTACACTTGACAGCCCGGACGAGGGAGAAATCCTTTACGATTCCGTCAACGTGGCTCGCCTCGCCCCGAACAAACTATCCGTGTTCCGCAACAGTAACATCGGGTTCGTGTTCCAATTTCACCATTTATTACCGGAATTCACCGCTCTTGAAAATGTATGTATCCCGGCATGGATAAAGGGCACAGGCAAAAAGGAAGCCGAGAAACAAGCACTGGAATTACTGAAAATGCTTGGACTGGGTGACCGTACGACGCACAAGCCCAATCAACTGTCCGGCGGGGAACAACAACGGGTGTCCGTGGCACGTGCCCTCGTCAATCATCCCCGCGTGATACTTGCCGACGAACCCTCGGGTAATCTCGATACCCGCACGAAAAGCGAGTTGCACCAACTCTTTTTTACCCTGCGTGAAGAACTCGGGCAAACCTTCGTCATCGTCACGCATGACACGGAACTCGCGACCATGTCAGACAGGCAAATAAAATTAAATGACGGTATGATTTGAGATTTCGCTCAATGTTCTTACATTTGCATCTTAATGAACAAAATATTTATTTATTAATTAAACCTTTCAATGAAATATACTGAAGAGTTAGACAAAGTGAGTTACTGTTTAGGACTAAGTTTCGCTAGCAACCTCCTTTCATCAGGTGTCAACACCATCAATCCGGAAGCCCTTCTCGACGCGCTGAAAACAGTTTATGCCGGTCAAATGCCGGAAATCAAACCGGAAGAAGCAAATAACATCTTGCAAGAATTCTTTACCAAGTTACAAGACGACAGAGGTAAAGCTGCCAAGGAAGCCGGAGAAAAATTCTTGAACGACAATAAAGGACAAAGTGGTGTAATCACCCTGCCTAGCGGGTTACAATACAAGGTAATCTCCGAGGGTAAAGGAGCTACCCCGAAAGCAAGCGATACCGTGAAATGTCATTACGAGGGACGCTTGATTAACGGTGCCGTGTTCGACTCTTCATATCGCCGGGGAGAGCCTGCCGAATTCCCAGTGAACGGGGTAATTCCCGGTTGGGTAGAGGCATTGCAACTGATGCCCGTGGGTTCAAAATGGCAATTATTCATTCCCTCCGATTTGGCTTACGGTGCCCATGGAGCCGGACAGGCTATCGGACCGAACGAAACGTTGATTTTTGATATAGAATTATTAGATATAGTATAATTTAATTCACGAAAAACTATGAACGCAAAAAATTTATTTTTTACTTTAGCAATAGCCACTTTAGGCTTATCCAGTTGCTGCAATTCCAATACCCAAACCAGTGTTTCCATGAAAACCGAAAAAGACACGGCTAGTTTCTACATGGGATGCTTCTACGGGAGAAACATGGTACAAAGCGGAATGGAAGATTTGGACATGAAGGCCGTTATCGCCGGAATGAACGCGATTCTTCAAAAGAAAGATGCTCCCAATGACATGGAAATTCGCATGTACTTGAATAAATACGCTCAAAAAGCGATGATGGCTAAAGCGGAAAAAACATTGAAAGAGGGACAAAAATTCTTGGAAGAAAACGCTAAAAAAAGTGGTGTAAAAACTACCGAAAGCGGTTTGCAATACAAGATCGAGAAAGAAGGTACAGGACCCATGCCTGCTGATACCAGCGTGGTGAAAGTACATTATAAAGGAACCTTACTTGACGGAACCCAATTCGATTCCTCGTATGACAGAGGCGAACCCGCTGAATTCCCCTTGAACCGCGTGATCAAAGGTTGGACGGAAGCATTACAATTGATGCCCGTGGGATCAAAATGGACACTTTACATCCCGTCAAACTTGGCTTACGGACCTCAAGGCACCAGAAGCGGTATCGGACCGAATGAAACGTTGATTTTCGAGGTTGAACTACTTGAGATCGTAGACCCGAACGCACAAAAATAATTTATCTATTTGATATATAAACAGCTAACAAGCCCAAGGTTTCTTGGGCTTGTTCTTAATCAAAATAAAAATGAATTACGAAGTTACCGGTAAACTAATTTACAAAGAAGCCACCCAAAAGATCAGCGATCGTTTCCAGAAGAGAGAATTCGTGATAGAAGTTGAAAACGAGAAAAATCCGCAATGGAACGACTTCGTGAAAGTTCAACTAATCCAAGACAGATGCGATTTACTGGAAAACATCCAGTTGGAAGAAAATATTAAAGTGTATTTCAACCTGCGCGGAAGAAAATGGGAAAACAACGGACAAGTTTCCTATTTCACAAACCTCGAAGGTTGGAGAATAGAAAAAATACAGGAACAAGCAGCAGCAGGAGCTCCGGTTCCCGAATACCGGGTAGAGGACATCCCTCCCATGCCGGAAGCAGACGATCTGCCGTTCTAAGAAAAAAGCTAACCAATTCGGTTAGCTTTTTTCTTTATTATTTGCCAATAATCTGTCCGAATCCCAATAACAAGGTAAGTAATAAAGTGGTAATAGAAAGAAATTTCAACTGTGAATCCAACTCACGTCCTTCCCCCTTGTACACGTTTTTCAAATGAATGCCTAACAAGGGCAAGGCAATAACAAAAAGGTAAGCCATCCACTCGGCAGGATGCAGGAACGTGTAAATAAACAGACAGGCTACAGCTGCAAGAATCAATACGTAGTGATATATTTTAGCTCTTTTCACTCCAAGTATCACGGGTAAAGTACGTTTTCCACAAGCTGAATCATTCTCGATATCCCGGATATTATTCATATTCAACACTCCGGCAGATAGTAAACCGATAGCCGAAGCGGGAAACACGTATATCCACGGTAAGACACCCGCCATAGCAAAATAACTTCCCATCACGCTGACCAACCCGAAAAAGATAAACACGAAAAGATCACCTAGTCCCCTATAACCGTACGCATTATCTCCAACGGTATATTTAATTGCCGCCACGATAGAAGCACCTCCGGCGACAAACAAACTGATACTCTTCCAATTCAGTAAATCCCGAAATGCCTCGTGAATCAATAAACTCCCGGTAATCACGGCTATTCCCCCGACAACGATCATTGCCCGAATCATCTCTCTCCCGCTTAAAGCTCCGCTTTGCGCACTTCGGATAGGTCCCAGACGATGCTCGTTATCCGTCCCCTTGCTCAAGTCCCCGACTTCATTTGCTAAATTTGACAGTATTTGCAAAGCGGTAGCAGTCAACATCACCCACGCGAAAGTACTTATCTTAAAGTACCCGTCACTCGCCGCCAACAACGATCCCAACAGCACGCCGGACAAGGATAGCGGCAATGTTCTCAACCGAAAACTTGTAATATACGCCCGAACCTTAAACATGATTTTAGATTCCACAAAAAACACTTTTAATCGTAAATCATAAATCGTAATTCATAAATTATTTTAGTTTCAGTTCCTTCTCCCCGATCATCACTTTATGTTGCTTGAACAATCCCCCGACGGCTTTCTTGTAATTTTTCTTGCTACAACCGAAAAGTTGATAAATCTCCGCCGGATCGCTTTTATCGGACACTTGAAGTACTCCGCCATTCTCTTCCAGTTTCTTCAAGATTATCGCTGACAAACGATCGACCTGCTCGTGCCCGTCATTTTTCTGCAATATACAGTCGATCTTACCGTCTTCCCGAACTTGCTTGATATATCCCGTCACGTGTTGTCCGATAGACAAGGGTTGGAATATCTCGTTCCGGTAAATAACAGCTTCATGGCTTCCATTCACGATCACGTTATATCCCAAATCCGTTCGACGGGCAATGATCAACTGCACTTCCTCGCCGGGTTTATAATCTGCCGGAGTTTTATCCAGAAATCGGTTCAATCGTGTCGAAGCCACAATACGATCCGTCGTCTTATCCACGTACACGTAGACCAGATACTCTCTTCCCATTTGCATTTCTTCCCGTTGTTCACGGAACGGCACCAATAAATCCTTGCGTAATCCCCAATCGAGAAAAGCACCCACACGGCTGGTTCCCACAACTTTCATCAAGGCAAAATCCCCCACGACAGCTTTAGGCTCCGTCATCGTGGCAATCACCCGATCTTCCGAATCAAAGTAAATAAATACCTTCAACTCGTCCCCCTCCTTGCACTCGGCGGGGGCTGTTTCTTTCGGTAATAAAATCTCGCCCCAGTAATCTCCACCATCCAGATACACCCCGAAATCAACCGTCTTCACGACTCGCAATATATTATATTCTCCTAACCTTATCATATTCTGTAATTTTGCTGCAAAGATAAGGAGAATATCGCTAAATAAATATTATTTCTGCATTTTATACACGGTCGGCGACACTCCCGCCTGCTTTTTAAAATACTTCCCGAAAAACGATTGATCCGAAAAGTTCAAGTAATAAGCGATCTGTTGGACGCTCATATCCGAATATTTAAGCAAAGCCTTAGCCTCCAGCACCACGTACTCGTCAATCCAGTCAGCAGCCGAACGACCGCTGACTTTCTTGATCAACGTCGTCAAGTACTTGGGGGTCAAATTCAATTTGGAGGCGTAGAAACCGACGGAACGCTCGGACTTGTAATGCTGCATAAGCAAAGAGATAAACATCTTGAAATATTCCTCCCCGTGATTCAGACTCATCCGGTTGGCGGACAATTGAGCCAAGAAAAAATCTATAAAGATATTCAATATTTTATAAGCGAGCGAATGAATAAGTGCCTTCACCATATCGTGATAATAAGGCTTGGCGGATGAATGAACGATCTCCAAGGCAGCCTTATCCAGCAAATCTTTTATAAACGTACTTTCGTCTTGAGGTAGATCTATTAAAACCATTTCCTGCATGTACGGGTAGTATGGAAGAATCCGTTTCACGTCGATGTTCAGGTTTTTCAAGAACTCCTCCTCGAGAATAATAACTTGCAACTGGCAGGCTGTATATGATTTCAATTGAATGATAGCGCCGGAATGACAGAAGAACAAGGTATTCTTTTTGATCTCGCAGGAATTCAAATTACACGTCAATGATATTTCCCCCTCCGAACAAATGACCAGAATAAAGGCATTGATTTTACACGGGTACTTGAACAGCTCGATTTCCTTCCCCGGGTCGCAGGAAATAATAAAACACTCCCGGTTATACACGGCTCCCACTTGACTCAAATCATTCATCGCGAACAATTTCTCCAAAGAGAAACTGCCAAAACGCTCTTGTTCCATCATTCAATTCTTTTTCTGACAAAAATAACAGATTTATTCAAAGAACCGGAACAAACCCGACAAAAATACCACGGCAAACGCGTCAAAACGCTTTTTGCCCGGTTCATAAAGTTGAGCTTTTCAGCTCTTAAAGTTTATAAAGTTCATAAAGTAACGGGCGTCCTTCGGACAAGGTTTACCGGCAGCCATGCTGCCGTGGACAAAGCGCCCGCTAGGGTCCATAAACCTTATGAACTTTATAGACTTTATAAACTTTTGACTAAAAGGGCGAAAAGCGTTTTGACGCATTCGCACTGACAAAAAGACAAATAGACCAATCAAGACATAAAAACGACCTTTATAATGCGAAAGTAAAAGAAGATTTTTGTACCGGAAATTAAACGAAAAAATCATGAAACAACTCATCAGACGAACCTCACGATGCTACCTGCTTGTCATTATCATCGTTTTCACGGGCTGTTCAACACGAAAAGCCCCTACAAGTGTAACCCCTAAAAAAGTAACGACAGAAATCGTTACCCGTTCCAAAAATATCGTGCAACGCTCTTACGTGGGCGTGATAGAAGAGGAAGCCGGTGCCGCTATCAGTTTCGGGATAGCCGGAAAAATAGAAAAGATACATGTACGGGAAGGAGAACCCGTGCGCAAAGGGCAACTTCTGGCACAACTGGACGACGCTTCCGCCCGCGATCTTCTGGATGCAGCTTCCGCCACGCTGGAGCAAGCCAAAGACGCACATTCCCGTTTAAAACAAATGTACGACGGGGAGAGCCTTCCGGAAATAAAGATGGTAGAGATAAACACCAAACTGCAACAGGCTCTATCGACGTACAACATCGCCCGCAAGAACTATGACGATTGCATGATTTACGCACCTTTTGACGGGGTAGTCGGGAAAAAAAACTTATCAGCGGGAGAAACCGCAATCCCCGGACAACCTGTCTTGACGCTGGTGCAAATCAACCAAGTGAAAGCCAAATTTACCGTGCCCGAAATGGAAATATCGAACTTGACTCCCGCCTGCCATTCCTGTATACGGGTGGCAGCATTAAATAACCGGATGTACGAGGGCGGCAACTTGGAAAAAGGAGTCGTGGCTAATCCCGTGACACGCACCTATGATGCCCGTGTCGTACTCGCGAATCCGGACAAAGAACTATTACCGGGCATGGTATGCTCCGTCACCGTGACGCTGGGTAACGATACCCGAATAACACTCCCGTTGACAGCCGTGCAACGGGATGCCCGAGGACAACTGTTCGTGTGGAAAGTCGCAGCCGACAGCACTACCTTCCGCGCACCGGTGACAACCGCAGCAACCGCAGGCAACCGTATAGCGATCACCAAAGGGCTGACACCGGGAGAACGCGTGATTACCGAGGGATATCAAAAAATAAGTGAAGGCAATAAAATCATATTCTAATGAAAAAGAAATTTAATTTTGTTCATTGGACCATGGTGAATTACCGGATCTCCATGCTGATCGTTATCCTCATGTTTATTTTCGGAATCCTCGGGATCAACCGGATGCCTAAACAGGAATTTCCGGAATTTACCGTCCGGCAGGGCGTCGTGGTCGGGGTATACCCGGGTGCATCTGTCAATGAGGTGGAAGAACAATTGACCAAACCGCTGGAACGTTTTCTATTCACTTACAAAGAAGTAAAACGGGCTAAAACGATCTCCACGTCCCAACACGGGATGTGCTACATCATGGTAGAACTGAACGACAACGTGAATAACAAAGACGAAGTCTGGTCTAAAATCAAACACGGACTCTCCCTGTTCAAGTCGCAATTGCCCTCGGGAGTAGTGGCTGTCATTGCCAACGACGATTTCGGGGATACTTCCGCCCTGCTGATCGCTGTCGAATCCGACAAACGCTCTTACCGGGAATTACAAATCTATACAGACGAACTGGGTGACCGGCTACGGCAGGTAGAATCCGTTTCAAATATCCGTTCATACGGTGCCATAAAAGAACAGATCACCATTTACACGGATCAGGAACGTATGGCAGTGTACGGTATCAACGAAAAGTTATTATCGGGCATCCTGTTTTCGCAAGGCTTCACGACAAGCGGCGGTTCTGTTGAAAACGAGGAAATAAATATACCTTTGCACATCTCTCCCGCCTTGTGTAGCGAAGAAGAGATAGCAAACCAGATTATCTATTCTGACCCGCGCAACAACGTGGTACGGATAAAAGATATTGCCCGTGTCACGCGGGAATACGATATGTCGGAAAGTTACATCAAAAACAACGGACATCCCTGTGTCATTTTATCCCTCGAAATGCGCGGCGGGTATGATATCGTGGAATACGGCAGAAACGTGGACAAAGTACTTGATGATTACCGGGAACACGTGCTGCCCGCCGACGTGTCCATCAGCCGTATCGCCGATCAGGCAAAAGTGGTCGGGGACTCCGTTTCCTCGTTCCTGCACGAGTTGATCATTGCCATGATTATCATTATTCTCGTGATGATGATTTTATTTCCATTCCGTTCCGCGCTCGTCGCCGCAATTACAATACCCTTTGCAACTTTTATTTCCGTGGGAATCATGTATTTGTGCGGCATACCACTCAACACGGTGACTCTCGCCGCACTTATCGTGGTGCTGGGAATGATTGTTGACGACTCCATTGTCATCATCGACGGTTATCTGGACTACCTCAATAAAGGATATTCACGCTGGTACGCCGCTATCACGAGTGCCAACCGGTATTTCCTGCCGATGCTGTTAGCCACGGCATGTATCTGTGCTATATTCTTCCCCATATTATTCACGCTAACCGGTCAGATAGGGGACTTTGTCACCTATTTCCCTTGGACAATCACGATTAATCTTATGGTTTCACTCGTGCTTGCCGTGACGATCATTCCGTTATTAAACACGTGGATTATCCGGAAAAGATACATCAAAACCGACAAGAAAAGACTCACGGATCATGTACAGAGACTTTATGAACGTATTCTGGGATGGACATTCCGTCATCCGCGGTTGACTATCGGTTCGGGAATCGCCTCTGTCCTTGTTGCAATAATGATCGTTCCCCTACTGCAATATCGTATGTTTCCCGTTGCCGATCGGGATCAGTTTGCCGTGGAGATCTATCTGGCTGAAGGTACTCCTTTGTCCCGCACGGAACAGGTGGCAGACTCGGTCTACGCTCTACTGAAAGAAGACGGGCGGGTTACTTCCATCACCTCTTTTATCGGTTGCTCCTCCCCGCGTTTCCAAACGTCATATGCGCCGCAGATGCCGGCAAAAAACTACGCTCAATTCATCGTGAACACGACTTCCATTGAAGATACCGAAGATATTTTGGATAAATACACGAACCGGTATGCCGATCTATTCCCCGATGCCCACGTGAAATTCAAACAACTGGATTTCCAACTGGTTCCGGAACTGGAATTCCGGTTCCAAGGGGAGAATATCGACTCTCTGCATCGTGCTGCCGACCTGTTGATGTCCCGCATGCGCCTCATGCCGGAATTGGCTCGCATCTACACGAACTACGACGTACCCCGTCCGGTAATGGAAATCACGCTCGATCCGGTTGCCGCGTCACAACTCGGGCTTACTCGTACCGCAATGGCTCTCAACTTGTCGATAGCAACCACCGGTATTCCCGTCGGTTCCGTTTGGGAAGGAGATTACGCCCTCCCGGTCATCATGAAAAATGCCCGCAAAGACAGCTTGACGGCACAAAACATCAAGGATCTTTATCTCCCGGCAACGACCTCCCCAACCTCCGTTCCCGTGCGGCAAATCGCAGATGTAAAACCCGCATGGCACGAGAGTAAAATCGTCCACCGCAACGGGATGCGCTGTCTTTCCGTGATAGCCGATTTACGCAGGGGAGAAAACACACTGGAAACCCTGTCCAAAATAAACAAGATGATTGACGGGGAATTGCAGGGACAATTCCCGGCAGGCCTGTCCCCGGAAGTTGGCGGGGAATACGAATACGACATGGAAACACTCCCGCCCATCATGTCTGGTCTGGGGATAGCGATGGTCATTATATTCTTCTTTATTCTAACCAGCTTCAGGAAATTCGGGATTACCGCCGTTGCCATGCTCGCCATGTCGTTATGCCTGTTCGGCGCCATGATAGGACTATGGATCGCCGGGAAGACGATTAGTATCACTTCCGTGTTCGGTTTCATCACCCTGCTGGGAATGATCGTGCGAAATGTCATACTCATGTACCAGCACGCGGACGACCGCCGCGTAAATCACCGGGAAACAGCACGGGAAGCCGCTTACGACGCGGGCAAACGCCGTATGGTTCCCATTTTCTTGACAACGGCAACGACAGCCGTGGGAGTTATCCCGATGATCTTCAGCAACAGTACGTTCTGGACGCCTGTCGGTGTCACGATCTTTGCCGGGGGTATCGGTTCGCTGCTGCTGGTAATCACGATTCTCCCCGTGGTATATTGGAAACTCTATTCAAAAAACGATAAACGATTGAAATCATGAAACATATTTACCTTTTCCTGTTTTGTATGGTATTCCTGCCTTTCATCACGCGTGGGCAGGTGTACACGCTGGAAGAATGTCTGGCGGCAGCCCTAGAAAAGAACAATAGCATCAAAAACAGCTTGTTGGAAGTTGAAATGGCTCGACAAACCCGTAAAGAGGCTTTCACCTTTTACTTCCCGCAAGTATCGGCCTCGGGTATGGTATTTCAAGGCAGCGAGAAATTATTGCAAGCCGATCTCGATCTGTTCGGTCTAGCGGAAATTCCCCTGTCTTTCATAAAAAAAGGGGCATTCGCGACAGCCACTGCCGTACAACCCGTTTTTGCCGGATTACAGATCATCAACGGCAACAAGCTGGCAAAACTGGGCGAAGAAGTCCGTGTTTTGCAACATCGCTTGACCGAAAATGAAGTGAAACAAAAAACCACCGAATACTACTGGCTGATTGCCACGTTAAACAATCATCATTCCACGCTTGACGTGGTAGACAAATTGCTGGCGGAGATTTACCGTCAAGTAGAATTGGCCGTAAAAACCGGACTCACTACCCGTAATGATTTGTTACGGGTTGAACTCCGGCAACAGGAAATAGCCAGCCAACGACTGAAAGTTGAAAATGGGCTGCGTGTCACCAAAATGGTATTGGCACAATATATCGGGGCTGATTTCACGTCATTTGATATCGCCACGAGTGAATTTACCCAACCTGAATCACCCCTTAATTATTATATCACCCCCCAAGATGCCGTACAACAAAGGATCGAATACCTATTGGCACAGAAGAACGTGGATGCCCAAGGGTATCAAGTCCGGATGGAACGAAGCAAACATCTTCCGAAGGTAGGCGTCGGCGTGGGACACATCTATTACAACATCATGAAAAAAGACGTGAACACAGAACTCGCTTTCGCCAGCGTATCCGTCCCGATCTCTTCATGGTGGGGCGGCTCGCACGTGATAAAAAAAGCCCGCATAAAAAAAGAACAGGCAGAGAATGATCGTAAAAACGCAGAAGAATTACTCGCCGTAGAGATCGAACAATTGTGGAGCGAACTCACGGAATCCTACGCACAAATCGAACTGGCACGCAAATCCATCGCATCCTCGACCGAGAACCTGCGATTGAACAAACAACATTTCAATGCCGGAGCATCCTCGTTAAGTGACTTACTAACCGCAGAAACATTGTACACGGAAAGTTGCAACAACTACACGTCCGCCTGTGCCGACTACCAAACAAAGCTATCCAACTACTTGACACATACCAGACCATGAAATTTGCCTTCAGCAAAGTTGCAGGTTGCATTTGCCTGCGGCAAGTTGCAAGTTACTTTTCTAGCGTTTTAGACTGTATTCCAGCACCTCCTCCGTTTATAGAGGAGGTGCTGTCACCCTCATCCTTATTTAAATGCTTTCTCCGATAATCCCGGACCATTCAGTTTCAACTTGTCAAAATATTCCGGTACCGGGCGTCCCATTAACTTATCGACATACATCTTGGCAAGATATTGCGACAGCATGAACCCATGTCCTCTCATTCCAACGAACAATCCCAATTCGGGATCAATGATATAACGGGGTTCCGTGTAATAACCGGACCACGTGGCTTGTATACTCACACCCGCCAACTTAGGCATCCAGTCCACGAAGAACTCACTGATAATCTCTATAAACTCCTTCGTGTTTAAGATCAGATTCTTGTCCGTCCGCAAGGCATCCACCCGCGGGGAAGCACATCCGATAATTTGTCCCGTGTGTACCAATTGTTGCCCGTACACGGCAGAGAATCCCTTGTACTCCTGACGGTCAATCAACATATCCAAACTATCGCCGTTCTTGCCCAACATCGGCAGACGGCGGGTAATAAACGCTTGGTGGCGCACGGGATACAATCCGGCGTGCATACCCAATCCCTCGCATATCTTCCCCGCTCCCGCACCCAAGGCGTTCACGAATACATCCGTGCGAAATTCCACGTATTTCTTATCATGCGTCAGCACCAGAATACTGTATGTCGATCCCTCTTTCATCACTTCGAGCACCTTGCAATCCTCCGCTACACGACCTCCGGCGTGGATACCCATGTTGCGAATCAAATCGACCACCTTACCCGGCGTCGCCTGCCAACAATCATTCGTGATCAAAGCCCCGAGATAACGTTTGGATTTCGTGTCAAAATAAGGAGAAATTTCTTTCTGAAAATTCTTCGGTTCGACCATATAGGCATCCGACCAAGCACGGCTGGCATCCAAAGCGTTGAAGGTAGCCTCGTCATGTGCCAGATTAATATATCGTGTTGTCTTGTAGTCAATATTGGAAAGTCCTTGCAACTCCTTAAATATCGCGTGATTATGCTCTGCAATTTCTGCCAGCTCCGGCAACGAGAATGCCGTCCGACCTCCGCCGATGTTTCTCCACGAGGACCCCCTGTCCGCGTTCACGAGCACGGGATTCAACCCCGCCTCTGCCATATAACGGAACAAAGCGCTACCCGCAATACCACCCCCGGCAATCAAAGCACCCACTTCAACTTTCTTGAAATCGGAACGATTGGCAACCCGGTATTCTTCCCCTCGCTTCGGCGGGTATAATTCACCAAGGTTCAATTGATTCGACAACGGGGCTCTCGGTGTGGCATCTCCCACGACTTCGATTCCTTTTGCCCTCAAAGCCGTTTTCAAACGAGGGATACAACGTTTGCCGCGGCACGGTCCCATCCCCAAACGAGTCGTGTGCTTGATCTCGTCGATAGAAATAAAGGTACGATCGCCCACGATCTGCATTACGTCGTCCAACATCACATCGTCACAATGGCAAATAAAAGTAGCACCCTTCTCGTCTTTCAGCAAAGGCTCCAATTCCAGACATTCCGGGTAATTCTCTTTCACCACGAAACCTCTTACTTTCACCAGCTCTTCACCGTGAATATCCAACGCTTTCACCCGCGCGATATTCGTCTTGTTCGGTTTATGCAACACTTTCTCGACGATACCTTCTCCCAACTTCTCCCCGTAATTGTTCACGAGATAAACCGTTTCTTTTTCTTTTACCTCGTACTCGATCGGCAGGAACAAACTGTCTTTCCGCAAGTCGTAACCGAATATGGCCAAACCCGGACACTGGTAAACACATTCCATACAACCGATACACTTATCGTAATCCACGTGCGGAACCGTTGAAGTAGAACTCTTCGTGATTGCCCCGTGCGGACACGCAAATGAACAAGGATTACAAGCAAAACCGTACAGGCAATCCATTTGCACAAAACCTCTCTTCTTCATACGCTCCGCATCCGGCAGACGGGGAGCCTCCAGTATCCGGACCGGATGTTGTTGCGAGTCGATATATTCTTTGGACAAGACCAAATAATCATCATAACTCACCCGGGTACCCATATCCAACATGATCTCCGCGGCAGCCTGTTTCCCGCGTAACACGGCACTCGTTCCCTCGCCGATACGCACGGCATCCCCCGCCGCATAACAACGTTCGCCAAACACGGCACGCCCTTTCGTCAACAATTGATTGTCAGGAATCAATCCCGTGCATATATTAATCACATCAATACCTTCCAGTATCTTTTCCGTACCCGGTACCGCTTTAAAATTCTCGCACTCGGCAATAACCGCACCCTTGATTCCGGTATGTTCTTCATTCGGAATAGCCTTCAACAACATGTGCGAAGTCATGATCGGGATAGCCAAACGACGTACCCGGTTCGCCTGCACGGGGAATCCACCCTCTTTCGGCATCGCCTCAATGATCGCCTTCACGTGGGCACCCGCCTGCATCAACTGGTAAGAAGTCAGATACCCGATATTACCGGCTCCCACGGTCAACACGTTCTTACCCAACAACGTCAATTCATTGTTCATCATTTTCTGAACCACCGCTGCCGTGTACACACCCGGAAGGTCGTCATTCTCGAAAGCGGGCATAAACGGAACCGCACCCGTGGCAACCACCAGATAGTCGGCATCCACGAAAAAGACGGTATCCGTGTCCAGATTCTTCACGGCAATCCGCTTTCCCTCCAGCACATCCCATACCGTGGAATTCAAATATATACCCTCCATACTCTCCCCCGCCAAAGTTTTGGCTATATCGAAACCACGCATGCCGCCAAACCGCTTCTCTTTCTCGAAAAAGAAAAACTGGTGCGTCTGCATATTAAACTGTCCCCCGATCTTGTCGTTATTATCGATCACGATGTTATCCACACCGTATTTATTGAACTCTTCCCGCACGGCTAAGCCCGCCGGACCGGCACCAACGATAACGACCGTGGTGCGAAGTATTTTCCGGGTATCCTGCCCGTGCGCGTCACAACGTTCGGGCATTTCCCCCTGTGCAAGCTCCCTCACCTCTTTCACCCCGTCCACCTTCGTCACGCAAATACGCCGCACCTTGCCGTCTACCAGCATTTCACAAGCACCGCATTTACCGATACCACAAGCTAACGAACGTCCGCGCCCGTCAATGCTATGGCTATGCACGGGATAACCCGCTTGATGCAACGCAGCCGCGATAGTATAACCACTTTCTCCCTCTATTTTTTTCCCGTTAAAAGTGAAAACCACTTTATCCCGCTTCGGTACATCCAGAATTGGATGCGAATTAATTTTCGACATAAGTATATTATTAGTTAGGTTATTAGATTCTTCTGCAATATAGAATATCGAACAAAAAAAAAAGCTGACTTTTGTCAGCTTTTCCAATTTATTGTTTTTTTAACATCTAATTCTTCTCTCGTGCGAACGTAAATTTACCCTCGATACCCTGTCCGTCCTTGCTCAGACCGACAATTGTATCATCATCCACGAGTACCCCGAACCAACTGTCCAACTCGTAATCGATCTCGTGTTCGGAATGAATAATATCAAATTCCTCGGCATCCAGCTTTACCTTATGCCCCTCCAACGACCCGATCAAAAACTCTTGAAGCATATACGCTTCATCATCATTCAATTTGTCCGTAAAAATAATCCTACCGGACAGCTCATCTCCTTCCTGTTTCAAGAATAATTCTCCCTCGGCCACACCGTAACCGTAATCCTCCTTGTATTTCCACTTACCCGTTAAATCCACCTTATTAATTTTAGATTTTAAATTTTAGATTCCAGCCACACGAAGCCGATACTCATTCAAAGATTTCATGATTTCCGATTCCAGATTAAATGCTCCCCACCGAACCATGCTTTTTTTTAATCGTAAATCGTAATTCATAAATCGTGAATTAATTAATTTCTAACCGCTTCTTGTCTTTTCGCTTCATTCCAATACACGTCCATTTCCTCCAATGTCATATCATTCAGCTTCTTTCCGGCAGCATTTGCCTGTTCTTCCACGTAAGAGAAACGACGAATAAACTTCCGGTTCGCTTTTTCCAAAGCATCTTCGGGATTAATCCCGTACAAACGTCCGGCATTAATCATCGCGAACAAGAAATCCCCGAATTCCTCCTCCATGTGTTCTTGGTCAGCCTTCGCGACCTCTACTTCCAACTCCCCGAGTTCCTCCCGTACTTTAAGCCACACGTCTTCTTTTTGATGCCAATCGAACCCCACGCCTCTCACCTTATCTTGTATTCGATAAGCCTTCACCAATGCCGGAAGTGCATCCGGTACTCCTTCCAACACCTTATGATGCCGTCCTTTTTCTTTCAATTTCAACTGTTCCCAATTGCGGGTAACATCATCCGCGTTCTCCACTTTCACCTCGCCATAGATATGAGGGTGCCGGTAACGCAACTTCTCACAAATTTCCTCCAACACCCCGGTAATGTCAAACTCACCCCTCTCCTCCCCTATCAAAGCATAAAAAGCAATATGCATGATTAAATCCCCCAACTCCTTTTTCACCTCCTGCATATCCCCTTTCACGATCGCGTCACCTAACTCATACACTTCCTCCACGGTCAGCGTCCGCAACGACTCCAACGTCTGTTTATGATCCCAAGGACATTTCTCCCGCAAGGTATACATGATATCCAGTAACTCGGCGAAAGCCTCTTTTTGCTTGCTAAAATCCTTCTCCATGACTAACTCTACGTTAATGAAAAAATTTCAATTCTCAACTTTCAATTTTCAATAGTTTTCCCTACTTTGCACCTGCAAAAATAAGCTATTTATTTTAAGTTTCATGATAGAGAAAAGAATTAGTATTGGAAACATTGATCCTATTGACTTTTACGGCATTAACAACGCAAAATTCATCACGTTAAAAGAATTTTTCCCGAAATTGAAGATCACCGCCCGCGGAGATGAAATCATTATTCAAGGCGAAGAGAATGATATTGACGTGCTCGTTGCCAAAATTAATGCCCTTCTGGAACATTATAATAAATACAATATGCTCACGATAGCAAACCTCAAAAGGATCATCCTCGAGGACAATATCGTGGAAGATCCCGAAGATCCGGCGTCGATTATCGTCTTCGGGAATAACGGGAAAACCATACGGGCCAGAACCCCCAACCAACATAAATTAGTCGATCTGGCGAAAATGAACGATTTACTTTTCGCCACGGGACCCGCCGGATCGGGAAAAACCTACACGGCAATAGCCCTAGCGGTCAAAGCCCTGCGAAACAAAGAGGTAAAACGCATCATACTCAGCCGTCCTGCCGTGGAAGCGGGGGAAAGTCTGGGATTCTTACCGGGTGACATGAAAGAGAAAGTAGACCCGTACCTGCAACCCTTGTACGATGCCCTTTCCGACATGATTCCTCCCAAGAAACTAACGGAATATCTGGAAACGGAAATTATCCAAATCGCCCCGTTGGCATACATGAGAGGACGCACCTTGAACGATGCGTTCGTCATCCTCGACGAGGCACAGAACACGACCAAAAATCAATTGAAAATGTTCCTTACCCGCATGGGTATTAACGCGAAGTTCGTTATCACCGGCGACATGAGCCAGATAGACTTACCCAAACGCGATGATTCGGGACTCATACATGCGTTCAAATTACTGCAAGGCATCAGAGGGATCGCCTTCGTTGAGTTTGATAATAATGATATCGTGCGGCATCGGCTGGTAAAGGATATTGTCAACGCGTATAATAACGAAGAAAAAACTAAATAACGGATCTTAAAGCAAATAACATGGAAGCGATTGTAAAAACAAATTTCAAATTTCCGAAACAGAAAGATGAATACGTCGGTAAAGTACGCGACGTGTATAACATCAACGACGAATACCTCGTTATGCTGGTATCCGACAGAATTTCCGCTTTCGACGTGGTACTCCCGAAAGGAATACCTTACAAGGGACAAATCTTAAATCAAATTGCTGCAAAATTTCTGGACGCAACGGCTGACATCGTGCCGAACTGGAAAATTGCAACCCCCGATCCGATGGTAACCGTCGGTCACAAATGTGAACCTTTCAAGGTGGAAATGGTTATCCGCGGTTATTTGGCAGGAAGTGCATGGAGAGAATACAAAGCAGGAAACAGAACGCTTTGCGGGCTGCCTTTACCCGAGGGTATGGTAGAGAACCAGAAGTTTCCCACCCCGCTTGTCACTCCTACCACGAAAGCTATGGAAGGACACGACGAGAATATTTCAAAAGAAGAAATCATCGCTTCCGGCTTAGTTAGTAAAGAAGACTACGAGGCCATCGAAAAATACACGATTGCCCTTTTCCAAAGAGGTACGGAAATTGCCGCGAAAATGGGATTGATACTGGTTGATACCAAATACGAATTCGGTAAAAAAGACGGAAAGATTTACTTAATCGACGAAATACATACGCCCGACTCTTCCCGTTATTTCTATGCTGACGGCTACGAGGAACGCCTTACCAAAGGTGAAAAACAACGCCAGTTATCCAAAGAATTTGTACGCGAATGGTTAATGGATAACAGTTTCCAAGGGAAAGCAGGACAGCAAGTACCCGAAATGACACCTGAGGTTGTAAATAACATTACCGAACGTTACATAGAATTGTACGAGCATATCACCGGAACAAAATTCGAGAAGGCAGAGAACAACAACGTTCTTGCGCGTATCGAAAAGAACGTGAACGACTGCTTGGCAACACTGCTAAAATAATAAATAAAACCCGCCTTTCGGCGGGCTTTATTTATTTTATCTCTTCTGCCAATTTCATTGCCTTGTACCCGTTCAACATCCCTCCGCTAATACTCATATCGCTGAATTTTATCGACTGTTTGCCGAACTTGCAAACTTGATCACTAGGCGTCACCGTTTTCATTAGCACCTCTTTCACCTGTGCCGCGGTCAGACGAGGGTAATACATCCGGATAAGAGCCGCCACTCCCGCGCATACCGGGGATGCCATACTTGTTCCCGACTCTTGACTATATTTTCCATAAGGAACTTGACTATATATACTATGTCCGGGTGCGAACAAATCAACAGTCTTTTTCCCGTAATTGGAAAAACTCACGAACTTATTATTTGCATCCTCCGCCCTTAAGTTAGAGCCATGCGCACCGACACATATATAACAAGCCTGTGTTTCCGGCTTTGAGGGACGCAAGGGGTAAACATTCACTTGATCCGTATTCCTGCCATTATTCCCGGCAGCACGAACAATCAAAACATCATGGGCGGCGGCATAATCCATAGCCTCTTCTATCCACTTCTGTGTTTTACCGAGAGCCGTGTATTTCCCGAAACTCATGTTTATCACCTTAGCCCCGTTATCCACGGCATACCGTATAGCTAAAGCAATATCCTTATCCTCCTCGTCGCCTCCCGGCGGTACGACTTGCAACAACATAATCCGTACCCCTTGGGCAATACCGTACACTCCCGATTCGGGTTCCGTTACCCCACCGATAGTAGAAGCGACATGAGTACCATGCTTACTGCTCGAAGCGAGAGGAAAATAAGGATTACCGTACTTCTGGTCATTAATATTATACGGATCGTCCCCGATCTCTTTACGAATATCAAAAGCTATCGTGAATAACTCCTCGGCATTCTTTATGTTATGCAAGAGTTGTTTCTCTTTAGAAAGAATCTTTTCTACCGTATCCGGTTCTGTCCGAGGTAACTTTCCGGCTCTAAACAATTCAAACCTTTCTTCCTCTGTCAACACCGGCTCCGCCGCCTTTTTAGCCAAATGCTCCTTATAAGCCTGTTTAAACCAAGCTTGTTTCTTTATCTGTTTAATCTCCTTCAACTCCTCTTGAGCCTCGATACTCTTTCGTTCGTACTCGACCTCTCTGATTCCGTAGGTTTTATGCAACGTCACGAATAAATCCCTCTCTTCCGGGGACATCTTTTTCATATTCCCTCTATAAGTCTTCAGCAACCAGCTATATGTCCGCAATTCTTCGGGCACACCGCGCGATAAGGATTTTCCATCCCGCGTACCCATAAAATTCCAACCGTGGATATCATCCGCGTACCCGTTACGATCGTCGTCTTTCCCGTTTCCGGGAATCTCCCCGGAATTACGCCATAACACGGGAGCCAACATTTGGGCTGTCGTGTCAAAACCCGAATCTATCACTGCGACAATCAAAGGTACAGGCTTCTTACCCGATAACAACTCTTTGTAAATACGGTGTACCCCCGTACCGAACATACTGTCTTGCTCTACATCCCGCAAAAACCAATCTAAAGGATATTTCTCCCGCTGTGCCATACTTATTTCCGGCAGTACGAAGAGAAGTAAGAACACCAACATTTTCATTTTCTTCATCATTCCGTTTTAAAAAATTATCTTGATATTCCCCAATACCTCTTTTATCTCCTTTTCAATCTTTCAACTGTTCCAATAATCCCTCCACGGCATCTTCCAGTAAATCCAATACCAATTCAAACCCCGCAGCCCCACCATAATAAGGATCCGGTACACTATCCCGGTAAGAGAAACCCCGACAGAAATCCGTCATTTTATAAATCTTTCCTCTCTCTTCTTCCGTAGTTGCCATACGTCGCAAATCCCGCACGTTCTGGTCATCCATTCCGATAATCATATCAAAATTCTCAAAATCCGCATCAGGATAAAACTTTCGGGATAAACTGGTCAACTCGTATCCCCGGCGGATAGCATGTGCCTGCATCCGTTCATCTGCCGGATCACCCGAATGATAACCGCTAATCCCGGCCGAATCAATATAAAATTGATCCTCCAGTCCCCGTTTCGCCACGTAATGCTTCATAATCGCCTCCGCACTGGGAGAGCGACATATATTTCCCAAGCAAATAAATAATATTTTTTTCTTCATAGTAAAATAGTCCGTAAAGTCTATAAGGTCCGTAAAGTCACAAGTGTCCTTCGGACAATATTTATCGGTAACATAAGCTGCCGTAAACAAAGCGCCCGCAGTGTCCATTGACTTATGGACGTTATAACTTTATGAACCTTACAGACTCAATTAAATAGAGAATCCACGAATTCTTCCCGGTTGAACACCTGCAAATCGTCTATCTTTTCTCCAATACCTATATATTTCACCGGAATCTTGAATTGATCCGAAATACCTATCACCACTCCACCTTTTGCAGTACCGTCCAATTTGGTAATCGCTAAAGCGTTCACCTCCGTTGCCAGAGTAAACTGCTTCGCCTGCTCGTAGGCATTTTGTCCGGTAGAACCATCAAGAACAAGTAATATTTCATGAGGTGCATCAGGAATAACCTTCTGCATCACTTTCTTGATCTTGGTCAATTCGTTCATCAAATTAATTTTATTATGGAGTCTTCCGGCCGTATCAATCAACACGACATCAGCATTCTCTGCCTTGGCCTTACTTAACGTATCAAATGCCACAGATGCAGGGTCTGCACCCATTCCCTGTTTCACGATAGGCACTCCTACTCGTTCCGCCCAAATCACCAGTTGATCGACCGCCGCGGCTCTAAAAGTATCTGCAGCTCCCAACACAACCGATTTTCCGGCTTCTTTAAACTTATGAGCCAACTTTCCTATTGTCGTCGTTTTCCCGACGCCATTCACACCAACTACCATGATCACGTATGGTCCGTGTCCCTCGGGTAAACTCAAAGAATCATAATCTGTCGAATTATTTTCTTTCAATAAATCGACTATTTCTTCTTTCAACACCCGATTCAACTCATCCGTGCCGATATACTTGTCGCGCTGTACTCTTTTTTCTATTCTCTCTATTACACGAAGAGTAGTATCCACCCCCACGTCAGAGGAAATTAACACCTCTTCCAAATTATCCAGTACTTCGTCATCAACCTTTGATTTTCCGACAATTGCCCTGGATAGCTTCTTGAATACACTTTCTTTCGTTTTCTCTAACCCTTTATCAAGGCTCTCTTTCTTGTTCTTATTAAATAAACCGAATAATGCCATTTTCACATAAATTGATTCAGAGCACTAAGGTAGAAAAATAAATTGAGAATGTAGAATTTACAATTGAAAATTGAAAAAATCGAAAATGGAATACCATTTACATCATAAAAAAAGAGCGACTCGTTTGAATCGCTCTTCTCTAAATCTGGCATCGACCTACTCTCCCACCTCTCGGCAGTAC
>NZ_CAUFYA010000038.1:0-54583 GCF_959596855.1 uncultured Butyricimonas sp. | reverse complement strand
CGCCGATTAAAGTGGCACGCGAGCTGGGTTCAGAACGTCGTGAGACAGTTCGGTCCCTATCTGTCGTGGGCGTTGGAGATTCGCGAGGTCCTGACTCTAGTACGAGAGGACCGGGTTGGACGCGCCGCTAGTGAACCGGTTATGACGCCAGTCGTACGGCCGGGTAGCCACGCGCGGACGGGATAAGCGCTGAAAGCATCTAAGCGCGAAGCCTGCCTCAAGATGAGATCTCCTTTCAGGGTCGTTGTAGACGACGACGTTGATAGGCCACAGGTGTAAAGCCGGTGACGGCAAAGCCGAGTGGTACTAATCACCCGAGAGTTGACGTTCGGCGGGTTAGATGATACGTTTAACGTTCCGGGCCATTGTCAAGATGACAATGGCAATTGAAAATTGAAAGTCGAGAATTGAAAATGATGAAATGTCACCATTTTTGAAGAACCGACGTTAGATTTTCAATGCGTGATAAAAATGATGAACTTTAAAAGATATTGTCACGGTGGCGGGAGCGCCACGATGGAGTGACGGAAGCTTGGAGATAGTGATGATTGGGAATAATTTTCAATTTTCCATTTTCAACTTTCAATTTTATTAAACGGTGTCTATAGCGACGGTGATCCACCTCTTCCCATCCCGAACAGAGAAGTTAAGCCCGTTAGCGCCGATGGTACTGCCGAGAGGTGGGAGAGTAGGTCGATGCCAGATTTAGAGAAGAGCGATTCTGAAAAGAGTCGCTCTTTTTTTATGGTGTAAATGGTATTTTAGCTCTCCCTCTGTTTATAGAGGGAGTACCCCGGAGGGGGAGGGAGTTCTTTAATTTTAGATTTAATGATTAACGAAGCGTCGCTTATATGACGAGAGGTATTTAATCAAAATCTCTCGATTTAAAATCAACAAACTCCTCCGGCACTTCGTGCCACCTCCTCTATAAACAGAGGAGGAGTTGGAATACTATCTTGCTTCGGAAGATATTTCTCTATTTTCAATTGTTTTTACCTGATTTCGGGTAGTTCTATGCCTTTTATTTTTCGATATAGGTTTAAGGCATAGGAGTCTGTCATACCGGAAACGTAATCCGTTACGGTTTGTATTTTCGTGTATATGGAGTCGTCTTTATGTACTTTGTATTGTTCTGGCATAACGGAAAGGATATTGCGGGCATAATAAGTTTCCGGTTTTAGAACGGCATCAATGTATTCTTTTAGTATGGTCGCGAGTATTTTGAAACCGGCAATCTGTATTTGGGTGACGATGTTCGTGTGATAAATCCGAGAATATGCCACTTCCGTACAAGCTTCGTAAGCTATTTTGTTAGTACCACTAAGATGGCTTATTAAGCTGCCCTTGAATGTACCGTTCATGATTGCCTCGTAGTTCTGGCAAAAGATGTCGGCACAGGCGTTGATTAATTTATTGATGATCCCGGCTCGTAAGAAGGCGATATATTCATTCTTGTCCGTTACAATTTTGAAGGTACGCGCAATGGTTTTCAAGTCTTCTTTGTCTGCTTCTTTATCGTAGAAATTGAGTAGAATTTTTGTTGTCTCTTCATACGATAGGATTTTCAGTTTGTGGGAATCTTCGATATCCATGATTTGATAACAAATATCATCCGCGGCTTCCACGAGATAAACTAATGGATGGCGGACGTATTGCAGCGGTTTTTCGCTTAATTGGATAATTCCGAGTTCTTCGGCTACTTCTTTGTAAATTTCCTTTTCACTTTGGAAGAAACCGTATTTATGTCCCTTGAGGGAGGCTTTGGATTCAAAAGGATATTTAACGATGGAAGCGAGGGTGGTGAAAGTCATGGTATATCCCCCCGGGCGTCTTCCGTTGAAACTGTGAGTCAATAGACGGAATGCGTTTGCATTTCCTTCAAAGTGACTGATGTCAGCCCATTCTTCGTCAGTCAATAGTTTTTTGAGGTATTGTCCTTCGCCTTCGATGAAAAAATAAGAGATGGCTTCTTCGCCCGAATGTCCGAAAGGCGGATTTCCTAAATCGTGGGCGAGACATGCCGTACTCACGATTGTTCCGATTTCTTCCAATATTTCCGGGTGTTCCAGAATTTCTTTGGTTTTGACAAATTGAGCTATCTTATTACCTAGTGAACGTCCCACGCTGGCAACTTCAAGACTATGAGTCAAACGGTTGTGCACGAATATATTTCCCGGGAGGGGAAATACTTGTGTCTTGTTTTGTAAACGACGAAAGGGGGATGAGAATATCAAACGATCGTAATCTCTTTGAAATTGTGAACGATCGTGTGAATGAAACATCGTGATCGTGTTTCCCGGTTGATAGCGTCTTGACGATAATAATTTATTCCAATCCATCATAGTGGTTGCCAGTTTATTTGTGTCACACAAATGTAGTAATAAAAAAAAGAGGAAGCAACCGGCTTCCTCTTTATTGTTCTTATTTTGAAATGAAGTGGTAGTGACTACCAAATCTTTCGAATGCTGCTTTGTCAAGCGACTCTCTGTGATCCGGGTGAGCGATGTTTATAAGTGCTTTCGCTCTGTCTTGGAGTGTTTTGCCGTAAAGGTCCGCAATACCGAATTCCGTTACGATGTAGTGTACGTCGAAACGAGTGGTAACGACTCCGGCTCCATTCAACAGTGTCGGGCAGATTTTGCTAACACCTTTGTTGGTTACGGCGGGAAGGGCAATGATAGGTTTACCACCTTCGCTGGCTGCCGCACCGCGGATGAAATCCAACTGGCCGCCGCTACCGCTGTAGAATTTGGTTCCGAGTGAATCGGCATTTACTTGTCCGGTGATGTCAACGGAAAGTGCAGAGTTAATAGCCGTCATTTTCGGTTGTTGAGCAATGATGAACGGATCATTCGTGTAGCCCACGTCCATCATGGCAACTCCCGGGTTGTCATCAATAAAGTCGTACACTCGTTTTGATCCCATGAGGAAGGTAGAAACGATTTTACCTTTATCGAATTTCTTGTTCATGTTGTTTACAACGCCTTTTTCGTATAACGGTAATACTCCGTCCGCAAACATCTCCGTGTGGATACCCAAGTTTTTGTGGTTTCCCAATTGTGAAAGTACTGCGTTCGGAATGGCACCGATACCCATTTGCAGGGTAGCCCCGTCCTCGATTAGGGTAGCCACGTTTTTACCGATAGCGATATCTTGCTCGGTTAAAACTGACGGGTGAGCCTCGATTAGCGGAGTGTTGTCTTCGCAGAAGATGTCAATGTCAGATAATCTGATGATGGCATCTCCCCATGCTCTGGGAACATTCGGGTTGATGACGCCAATAACCGTTTTCGCATTCTGTACAGCGGCTAACGTGGCGTCCACGGAGGTACCCATGGATACAAAGCCGTGTTTGTCGGGAGGACAAACTTGAATCATAACAACATCCACCGGGTGAATGCCGCTTCTGATTAATTTTTGAGTTTCGCTCAAGTGAACAGGTACATAATCAGCGTATCCTTCTTGGGTGGGTTTACGCACGTTACCGCCCACGAAATAAGACTCCAAACAGAATACACCCTCGAATTCTCCCTCCGCGTAAGGGGCGCTACCCTCGGTGTGCAGGTGTTGTATTCTCACGTTTTTTAATTCGCCGGCACGACCTCTTTTGCAAAGTGCTTGAATTAGACCTTGGGGGGCACAAGCCACGCTGTGAATGTGAATCCGATCGTTGGATTTTACTACTTTTACAGCCTCGTCAAATGACACTGTTTTTATTCCCTGATACATAGTAATTTATTTTATTCTATTCTTATGATTTAATAATAGCTTTCTTGTCTAAAAAACGCCGCAAGTTAGCAACACTCTTTTAATTAAACAATTTTTTCCGTAATTATTAGCTGCCAAATTCGAGCGTTGTGGAATCGTCACATTAGCCACCCCAGAATGGCTTTTCCGGTGAAAAGGTAGATGTTCAGTCCGATAATATCATTTGTCAGTGTGATAAACGGTCCGGTTGCCAGCGCGGGGTCGATTTTCATTTTGTTGAGCAATAGAGGAAATGCGGTTCCGAATATGGACGCAAACATGATCACGATGAATAAGGATATGGTTACCGTGATTGGCATCGCATAGGAGTTCAAGTTGAAAAAGAGGGATAATATGAAGATGATCGAGGAGCAGATACAGGCGTTGATAGTGGCACACGATATTTCTTTCGTGATACTTTGAAAGATATTTTTCGTGTTGAATGAATTGGAGGCAAGTCCCTTTACCACGATAGCCGAGGATTGTATACCCACGTTTCCGCCCATGGCGGTAATGACGGGAATAAACATTGCCGTGGCAGGAAATAGGGCGATATCCGCCTCGTAGAAAGAGATCATGTATGCCGCTAACATTCCCCCGAATAGCCCGATAATTAACCACGGAAGACGGGCTTTGGTTTGATCCCAAACCGTGTCGGAAGATTCCACGTCCTGACTGATACCGGACATCATCTGGTAATCTTTTTCGGCTTCCTCGCGGATGACGTCTACCACGTCGTCAATCGTGATACGTCCCACTAATCGTCCGATGGAGTCGACAACGGGAATGGCGACCAAGTCGTATTTCTGCATGATGCGTCCCACTGATTCGGCGGATTCGTCTGTCGTCACGTAAGTGACGTCCGGGTTATAGATATTTTTTATTTTCGTGGAGGTGGGGGTCAGGATCATTTTCTTTAAAGATAATCTTCCCTTGAGGATGTTGTCATCATCCACCACGTATATGTAGAATATTTCGTCCAGATTTTCGGCTTGCCGACTGAGTTCGCGCAGGCAGGTAAGGACGGTCCAGTTTTCGTTGACTTTGACAAGCTCTTTTCCCATAAGTCCGCCGGCAGAGTCCTCGTCATAATGCAACAAGTCCACGATGTCGCCGGCTTGTTCAAGGTCTTCCATGTGGGAAAGTACTTCTTGTTGCTGCTCGTTGGGCATACTACCGACAAGGTCGGCTGCATCATCCGAGTCCATGTTGTCAACGAAACGTTTCGCGATTACCTCGGGAGGGAACGAATCAATGAAGCGTTGCCGTTCGTCTTCCTCGATCTCGGCGAGTACGTCTCCGGCTTTCTCTTCATCTAACAGTAGAAACAGGTATTGGGCTTCTTCGGTGTCCAGTTCCTCTATAATTTCTGCAATATCTGCCGGGTGTAACGGTTCTACCAGTTTGGCGACGTCTTCCTTGTTATTGGCTTGAATGAGTTTCTCCAAATGGGAAACAAATTCTTCAGAGAGTTCAAACTGTTGCATATTCTACTGTATTTAGAAGTTTAAAAGCCTATTTTTCAGAGGCTTTTAAATTATTAAACGTTTCAATTTCTTTGCATAGAACAATAAAGTCATCCACGCTAAGCTGTTCCGGACGCAAAGATAATCTTTCTGACGTGAAATCGGGTGAAATTATCGGTTTTAACGAGTTGCGTAAGGTTTTGCGGCGTTGGTTAAACCCGGTTTTCACGACATTGAAAAATAGCCTCTCGTCACAATCCAGTTTTTCCCTTTTATTGCGAATCAGTCGAATAACGGCCGATTTTACTTTTGGAGGCGGGTCGAACACTTGTTCCCCCACGGTGAACAGGTATTCAATGTCGTAGAATGTTTGCAGGAATACGCTGAGTATGCCGTATGTTTTATTGCCGTGGGGGGCACTGATACGTTCCGCCACTTCTTTTTGGATCATGCATACCACTTGGGGGATAAGTTCCCGGTTCTCGAGAATTTTGAAAAAGATTTGAGAAGATATGTTATAAGGCAAATTCCCGATCACGGAAAACGGTTCTTGGTAGAAAGTCCGAATATCCGATTTCAGAAAGTCGCCGTATATGATTTGCTGTTTATGTTCGGGCAATTCCTCGTGTAGATAGTCGATGGATTCCCGGTCGATGTCGATTGCCAGCACGGTGAAGGCGGCATCGGCGAACAGGTGGCGAGTGAGTACCCCCATACCCGGACCTATTTCCAGTACCCCTTTGGTTACGGGTAATAAACTTTCCGTGATTTTACGGGCTATATTCTGGTCTTTCAGAAAATGTTGTCCCAGATGTTTTTTTGCACGAACAATACTCATAGAATGAAATCAGGGTGTTATGGGTTAAACTTCCAATTATTTATTTACTTTTGCATCCAGCTTACAAAATAAAGGTTTTATTTTGAGTTGTGAAAATTATTGGAATGTCAATCTTGACTAAATTTTTTGAATGAAGCCATTTTATAAACAGATTATAAAATTTTTTGCATTCTTGTGCGTGACGGTCGTTTTATTTTGGCTCGTGTACCGGGATCAGGATCCTGCCGAGTTGATGAAGGCGTTGCGGGAAGATGTGAATTACACGTGGATTTGGGTTGCTATCGGGTTGGGAATGCTTAGTCATATAAGTCGTTCTTTGCGTTGGCAGATGCTTACAAAATCAATGGGGTATAAAATATCGTTCATGAATAGTTTCATGGGGGTGATGATCGGTTACTTTGCCAATCTGGCGATACCGCGTATGGGAGAACTTACCCGGTGCGGGGTGGTGAGTAAATACGAGAATGTGCCTTTTTCAAAATTGCTGGGAACGGTGGTGACCGAGCGGGTTTTCGATATGATCATGTTGTTGTTGCTCACGTTGATTGTCGTGGTGACTCAGTTTAAACAGGTCGGGATATTCCTCGATAATAATGAGGATATTAAAGAAAAGTTATACGGGATGTTTTCTTCTCCCGTGACATGGGGAATATTGGTGCTGTTGGTGCTGGGGTTGATCGGGTTTATCTGGTTTTTGAGAAAAGGCTCTTTCTTTACCCGGTTGCATCATTTTATGACGGGATTGAAAGAAGGTTTGCTGACCGTGAAAGATGTCGATCATAAATGGTTGTTTATAGGATATACGATTTTCATTTGGTTGATGTATTACTTGATGTTGTATGTTTGTTTCTTCTGTTTCAAATTTACATCCGGGTTAGGTCCCTTGGTGGGATTGACTGTTTTCGTGCTTTCGAGTTACGGGATGGTTGCCCCGGTGCAGGGAGGCGTGGGAGCATGGCATTTCATGGTGATTGCCGCCTTGATGATTTATTTGCCGCACACGGAGGGAATCGAGAGTATGACGAAGACTTTCGCTTTGCTGACGCATGGCACGATGACGCTTTTGTACATCGTAGTCGGGGTGATTTGTTTGCTGGTATTACCGATATATAATAGAAATAATAGGAATGATTGAGAAGTATTTTACCGGACTGAACGAGATACAGATAAAACAGTTTAACCGGTTGGAAGGACTCTACCGGGAGTGGAACGAGAAAATCAACGTGGTTTCGAGGAAGGATATTGATGCGCTGGAGATTCATCACGTGTTGCACTCTTTGGCTATCGCGAAAGTGATTTCATTCAAGCCCGGAACGCGGGTGCTGGATGTCGGTACCGGAGGAGGCTTCCCGGGCATTCCTTTGGCTATTTTATTTCCGGAGGTTCATTTCCATTTGGTGGATTCTATCGGGAAAAAGATAAAAGTGGTCAACGAGGTTGCCGCTGCATTAGGATTAAAGAATGTGACGGCAGAGCAGGTGCGGGTGGAGAGTATGAGCGAGAAGTTTGATTTTATTGTCAGTCGTGCGGTGACAGCTTTCCCGGCGTTCGTGGCGTTGACGAGAAAACGTCTTTTGAAGGAGAGTTTCAATGATCTCCCTAACGGGATTATTTATTTGAAAGGGGGAGATTTCGAGGAAGAAATACAGGATTTTAGGGAGCGGATTACCGTGTATAATATCCCGGATTTTTTTGAAGAAGAATTTTTTGAGACCAAGAAGGTTATTTATATGAAATATATTAAATAATTTTTTTTACTAACAATTTGTGAGTAAGAAGAATTCTTTATAAATTTGTCGCAGTTTACATTTCCACTTGGTTCATGCCGAGTGATTTTTACTTACTGAAAAAGAAATAATCCAAATATAACGATACTCTATGTATGATATTTTAGAACTGAATGAAAAGTTACTTTCAGAATTGCGCCAAATAGCAAAGGAACTGAATGTTAAAAGGATTGAATCCTATAAAAAGAAAGAATTAATATACAAAATTCTGGACCAGCAGGCTATGGTGGCTACAGAGGAAACGGCTCCGGTGGAAGCGAAAGAGAAAAAACCTCGTGTGCGTGTCATAAGAGGGGGTGCCGAAAAAGTGGGAGATTCTAAAGGCGGGCTACCTAAATTCAACAAGAATAAGGATAACAAAAAGGTAGAAGACAAGCAGGAGCAACCTCCAAAAGAAGAGGAAAAGAAGCAACCCGAAAAGAAGGAACGCGTGAAGGTGAAGGAAGAGGCTCAGCCGATTAATGTCGTACATAGTGATATTCTAGATCAGGATTTGGTTTTGAGTCGCACGGAGAGCGGGATTGTGGTTGAGAAGAAAGCCGAGGTACAGCCGGAAAAAGCAGCCGAGGTGAAAAGTGAGGAAGTTGTCGAAGCGAAACGTGAGCCGGTTGTTCAAAAACAAGAGCGGAAGTTCTTCGAGAAACGGGTAAATAAGAAACAAGATAATAAGGACGCCGCTGTACAGGGGGAAGAGAAAAAAGAAGAAAGTACAGGGGAGAAACCGAAAGAAGAGCAAGGGGAAAGAGTACGTCCTAAATTTATTAAACGCAAACGCGTTGAACGTGACGAGGATGCCATCCGTCAAGATGAAGACGAGGCGAACTTTGAGGAGTCGGAGGGGAAAGAATTTATGCCTGCCAGAGATGAATACGGCAATGAAGGCTATGACAATGCTTCCCCGGAAAATGAAGACAGAAGAGAAAGTACAAGTAACAAAATGCGTTTTGACAAGCGCGATAAATATTACGAGTTCGAGGGGATTATCTTAAATTCCGGGGTGTTGGAAATCATGCCCGACGGGTACGGGTTCTTGAGATCGTCTGATTATAATTACTTGAATTCACCGGATGATATTTACGTGTCTCAGAGTCAGATCAAGTTGTTCGGTTTGGCAACGGGTGACACGGTCGAGGGTACGGTACGTCCTCCGAAAGAAGGAGAGAAGTATTTCCCTTTGATTAAAGTTTCCAAGATTAACGGCAGGACTCCGGATGCCGTTCGTGACCGGATTCCTTTCGATCACTTGACACCGCTTTTCCCGAACGAGAAGTTCAACTTGACCGGAAGCGGACGTGCAACTATCTCTACCCGCGTGGTGGATATGTTTGCCCCGATCGGTAAAGGTCAGCGCGGGTTGATCGTGGCTCAGCCCAAGACGGGTAAGACGATGTTGTTGAAAGAAATTGCCAACGCTATTTCAGCTAATCACCCGGAAGTGTATCTGATTATCCTTTTGATTGACGAACGCCCGGAGGAGGTTACCGATATGGCTCGCAGCGTGAAGGCAGAGGTGATTGCTTCTACTTTCGACGAGCCGGCGGAACGTCACGTGAAAGTGGCTAATATCGTGTTGGAGAAAGCGAAGAGAATGGTAGAGTGCGGACATGATGTGGTAATCCTTTTGGATTCTATCACTCGTCTGGCGCGTGCTTATAATACAGTATCTCCCGCATCCGGTAAGGTTCTTTCCGGTGGTGTGGATGCCAACGCCCTGCACAAGCCGAAACGTTTCTTCGGTGCTGCGCGTAATATCGAAAACGGTGGTTCTTTGACGATTCTGGCAACGGCTTTGACGGATACCGGTTCGAAGATGGATGACGTGATTTTCGAGGAATTCAAGGGAACGGGAAACATGGAGTTGCAGTTGGATCGCAAGTTATCCAACCGTCGTATATACCCGGCTGTAGACCTCACGGCTTCCAGTACGCGTCGTGATGATCTGTTGTTGGAAGACTACACGTTGAACCGGATCTGGATATTGCGTAACTATCTGACTGATATGAATTCAGTGGAAGCTATGCAGTTCGTGAAAGATCGTTTGGAGAAAACTCGGTCGAACGAAGAGTTCCTGATTTCCATGAATGACAAATAATAGGATTCAGGGAAATTCTATAGTATATAACATAGAAAAGCGGGTTAAGGATTACTTAACCCGCTTTTTGTATGTTTTGCAACATGTGGATTACAAAATCCGGCTTTTTTTATTACCTTTGCGTTGCAAAAGAATAAAAAATGGAGAGCTTACGTAACACGCATAAGATTCTGATGAAAGAAAGAACGTCGGCAATTCGGCGCGGATTGTTGGATACGATAGATAATCGTGCCCGATTGATCGCGATAAAGGGAAGCCGGGGCGTGGGTAAGACTAATTTCCTGTTGGATTTTTGCAAAGAGCATTACAAGGATGATCCCTCTTGCCTGTACGTGAATATCAATAATTTATTCTTCGCGATGGAGGGATTGTACAATTTCGCGGAATGTTTTTACAAACTCGGGGGGAAGGTATTGTTGTTGGATCAGATACACAAGTACCCGAACTGGGATAAAGAGTTACGCGAGGCTTACGACCGTTTCCCGGAATTGCAGATTGTATTCACCGTTTCTTCCATATTAAGAGTAAAGTCAAATAAATACCTTCAAGGCATTGTGGAGATGTACAACTTGAGCGGGTTGTCTTTCCGGGAGTTTTTGGAATTGGAAACGGGACACAAGTTCCCGGTCTATTCTTTCGAGGAAATCGTGGAACGCCACGAGGAGATCGTGGACGATATCTTGGAAAAGGTTCGTCCGTTAGCTTTTTTTAATAACTATTTGAAATATGGTTATTATCCCATATATTTGGAGGAGAAATCACATATTGATTATTTACTGAAGAATATCAATTTAACATTGGAGTTTGATATCCCGTACAATAATCAGATCGAGTTGAAGTATTTGACGAAGCTGAAACAATTGCTTTATATCGTGGCGAACGGTAACAGTAATATAAATATCAGCAAGTTGAGTGCCCGGATCGGAGTTTCCCGTGCAACGGTGTTGAACTACCTGCATTACATGAAGAACGCACGGTTGTTGACGTTGTTGTTTGACAAGGAAAGTGATGATGAGAACGGGTTGAAACCGAATCAGGTGTTTCTGCATAATCCGAATCTGCTGAATGCGGTTTGTCTGGATAATACGGATGCGCTGATGATTCGGAAGACTTTTTTAGCGAGTCAGTTGTGTGCCGTGGCGAGATTACATTATTCCGGAAACGAGGATTTGCTCGTGAACCGGAAATATGAGGTTTCCGTGCGGCAGTCGGACGATAAAGGGCGGGTCCGGGATTCAGTGATTCTGATGACCGATATGATCGAAAAGGGTGAGAAAAATATTATACCCTTGTGGCTTGCCGGTTTCGTGTATTGAGAGAAAATGAAGAATAAATAGAGTGATCAACTATTGTTAGTTAATGTTTAAAAAAATGGCAAAAGAAAAGAAATTTATCACATGCGATGGTAACGCGGCCGCTGCTCATGTAGCTTACATGTTCAGCGAAGTATCGTGTATCTATCCTATTACTCCGTCGTCCCCGATGGCAGAGTATGTTGACGAGTGGGCAGCGAAAGGTCGGAAGAACCTGTTCGGTGAAACTGTTCGTGTAGTTGAAATGCAATCGGAAGCCGGTGCGGCAGGAGCTGTTCACGGTTCATTGCAAGCTGGTGCTTTGACCACGACTTACACGGCATCACAAGGTTTGTTGTTGATGATCCCGAACATGTACAAGATCGCGGGTGAGTTACTTCCTTGCGTTTTCCACGTTAGTGCTCGTGCTTTGGCCGCTCATGCGCTTTCTATTTTCGGCGACCACGCAGACGTTTACGCTGCTCGTCAAACCGGATTCGCTATGTTGGCATCCGGCTCTGTACAAGAGGTAATGGATCTTTCTGCCGTGTCTCATTTGACCGCTATCAAATCGAGAGTTCCTTTCGTGAACTTCTTTGACGGATTCCGTACTTCTCACGAGATTCAAAAGATCGAGGAGATTGATATGGAAGAAATCCGCGGTCTTGTGGATATGGAAGCTTTACAAGCATTCCGTGACCGTGCTCAAAACTCGGAACATCCTGAAACAAAGGGTACGGCTCAAAACCCGGATGTATATTTCCAAGGACGTGAAGCTGCTAATAAATTCTATGATGCAGTACCGGATGTAGTGGCTCATTATATGGATGAAATGTCCAAGATTACAGGACGCACTTATCGCCCGTTCGTGTACTATGGTGCAAAGGATGCCGAGAACATCATCATTGCCATGGGTTCGGTAACTGAAACGATTCGTGAGGTGATCGACTACAAGGTGGCGCAAGGAGAGAAAGTGGGTATGGTTGCCGTTCACTTGTATCGTCCGTTCTCTGCTAAATATTTCATGGAAGCGATACCCGCTTCTGTAAAACGTATCGCTGTGCTCGACCGCACGAAAGAGCCGGGAGCTAACGGCGACCCGTTGTATCTTGACGTGAAAGAGGTGTTCTACGGTAAGGAGAATGCCCCGGTGATCGTTGGCGGTCGTTACGGTTTAGGTTCCAAGGATGTAACCCCGGGACAAATTATCGGTGTTTACAAGAACTTGGCGATGAACGAGCCGAAGAATAATTTCACCATGGGTATCGTGGACGATGTTACTTTCCACTCTTTGCCTGTTGAGCCGGAAGTGAAAGTGAACTCCGATGCCATGTACGAGGCTAAATTCTATGGTTTGGGTTCTGATGGTACGGTAGGTGCCAACAAGAACTCTATCAAGATTATTGGTGGTGCTACCAATAAATATTGTCAGGCTTATTTCGCTTACGACTCCAAGAAGTCAGGTGGTTTCACCGCTTCTCACTTGCGTTTCGGTGACGAGCCTATCCGTTCCACGTATTTGATTACCACGCCGGACTTCGTGGCTTGCCATGTGCCTGCGTATATTCATATGTATGATGTGTTGAAAGGATTGAAGAAAGGCGGTTCTTTCTTGTTGAACTCTCTTTGGGATGAGAACGAGGTTGCCAATCACTTGCCGAATCACATGAAACGTTATTTGGCAGAAAATGAAATCAATTTCTATATCATCAACGGAACAAAAATTGGTCAGGCGTTAGGTTTGGGTAACCGTACCAACACGATCATGCAGTCTGCCTTCTTCAAGATCACGAACGTGATTCCTTATGATTTGGCTGTCAACGAGATGAAGAAAGCTATCGACAAGTCATACGGCAAAAAAGGAGAGGCTATCGTGAAGATGAACTATGCTGCTGTTGATGCCGGAGGTATTGATACCAACGTGGTGAAAGTGAACGTGCCCGCTGAATGGAAAAACTTGAAAGATGAAAATTGCGCTCCCGATGCCAACCGTCCGGAATTTATTCGCAACGTGGTTGACGTGATGAACGCTCAAAAGGGTGATGACCTTCCCGTGAGTGCTTTCGTGGGACGTGAAGACGGTTCATTCCCTGCCGGAACTTCCAAATTCGAGAAACGCGGTATCGCTATCAACGTGCCGGAATGGCAAGTAAACAATTGTATTCAGTGTAATCAATGTGCTTACGTTTGTCCTCACGCTGCTATCCGTCCGTTCTTGTTGACTGATGCAGAGTTGGCTGCCGCTCCTGCCGGAACGGAAACGAAGCCCGCTATCGGTAAAGAACTTGCCGGTTACAAATTCAAGATTCAAGTATCCCCGTTAGACTGTACGGGTTGCGGTAACTGTGCCGATGTTTGTCCCGCGAAGGAGAAAGCGCTTATCATGAAGCCGCTTGAATCTCAAGAAGCCGAGATTGCTCGTTTCAAGTACATGGACGAGAAGGTTGGTTACAAACAAGTTGTTGAGCCTAACAACGTGAAGAATTCTCAATTCCAACAACCGTTATTCGAGTTCTCCGGGGCTTGTGCAGGTTGTGGTGAAACTCCTTATATCAAGTTAATCACTCAATTATTCGGAGAACGGATGATGGTGGCTAACGCTACGGGATGTACTTCTATCTATGGTGGTTCTGCCCCGTCAACCCCGTATTGCAAAAACTACGTTTCCGGACGCGGTGTGGCTTGGGCTAACTCCCTGTTCGAGGATAACGCGGAATACGGATTTGGTATGGCTGAAGGTGCTAATCGCCTGCGCGACCGTGCCAAGAGATTGTTGGAAGAGAATTTGTCAACCTTCTCCGCTGACACGCAAGCCGCTATCAACGAGTGGATTGCTGCTTACGAGGATGGTGACAAGACTTTGGCTACCAGCGACAAGATGTCTGCCGCTCTGGCAAAAGAAACTTCCGCTGCCGCTAAAGAGATCATGACGTTGAAACCTTACTTCCCGAAGAAATCTCAATGGATATTCGGTGGTGACGGTTGGGCTTATGATATCGGTTACGGTGGTTTGGACCACGTGTTGGCAAGCGGTCACAACGTTAATGTGTTGGTTGTCGATACGGAAGTTTATTCTAACACCGGAGGTCAATCATCCAAGTCAACCCCCGTGGGTGCTGTGGCTAAATTTGCTGCCAGCGGTAAACGCGTACGCAAGAAAGACTTGGGTGCTATGGCTATGTCTTATGGCTATGTTTACGTGGCACAAGTTGCCATGGGTGCAAATCAGGCTCAATACCTGAAAGCGTTGAAAGAAGCTGAAGCGTATGACGGACCGTCTTTGATTATCGCTTATGCGCCGTGTATCAATCACGGTCTGAAAGCAAGCATGGGTAAATCCCAAGCTGAGGAGAAGAAGGCTGTAGAATGCGGGTACTGGCAGTTGTACCGTTACAACCCGATGTTGGAGGAAGAGGGTAAGAACCCGTTCCAATTGGATTCCAAGGAACCGGATTACTCTAAATTCCGCGACTTCCTGATGGGTGAAGTTCGTTTCAACTCGTTGGCTAAAGCTGCACCGGAAGAAGCAGAGGCACTGTTCGCTAAAACACAACAGGATGCCAAGTGGAAACTGGATGGCTACAAGCGTCGTGCCGAGATGAAATACGGCGAATAATATTCACAATTATTATAGCGAAAACGAGGTTACTTTCGAGTGACCTCGTTTTTATTATATGCGAAAAAAGTATAAATATCTTTTCCTGCTTGATTGGCTTTGCGGGGGAGTGCTAGGATATGTGTTTGCTTTGGTCTGTCCATAACAGATTGCTTGTGTCGTACCCGCGGTGTGTGGCATTGGCGAGTAATGTTTCTTTTATCTCGTCGGGTAAACTGGGTGTTCGGCTGAGTATCCACAAATATTTGTCGGAACTGCTGCCGATGAGCGCGTATTTGTATCCTGCTTTATCCAGTTCAAGGATGTAATAATCAGCGTAGAACCAGAGGAAGAATGCGACTTTTAGTTTGCCCGGTTGTGTGGTATCGGGCATTTTGGCTCGTCCGACGGCACGTTTGAAATGGTCGTTGTCGTTTTTACCCGTTTGGTACCCGGCATTTTCTACCCGCACTTTTCCGTCGGGGAGTAGCGTGTAGGTTGCCGTCACGTTGGAAAGCCCTCGTTCAAACAGGTGATCAAAGCGGGCGATCTCGTACCAGCGTCCCATGTAACGGGACAAGTCGAGTTGGCCGATCGTGGTGTGGTCTGTTTGTCGCAGGAATTGCTCTATCGTGGCATCGGTGAAGCGGAACTCGGATTCAGTTAAGCGGGTGGGTTTCACGTCTTGCCCCGTGGTGAGAAATGCGGCTCCCTCGCCATACAGCGTGCGGAAGCAAAAGCGGGGAATGGTCACAGTACCCCAAGCGTGGCAGGCTTTTGCCACGGCACGGGTGAAGGCATGTTGCGTGAGTCTTCCCGGTGACACGAGATTGACAACGCCTTCTATCGATTTATTCCCGATAATGAATTGCATCGCCCGGCACAAATCATGGATACTGATCCACGGGAAAGGTTGTGTCCCCGGTGCGATGACTGCGGCGAGTTTCATTTTCAAGGGGAGTAACATCTGCCGCATGGCTCCCCCGTCCGGTGAAAGGACGATGCCGAAACGGGTAATGACCAACCTTGTTGCCGGGGGACAATGCCGGGCTTCCTGTTCCCACGCCTCGCAAAGTTCCGGCAGGAAACCGTTTCCCCGTCTGCCCGTGTATTCGTCGTGTGTTCCCTCTGTCGGGTAATATCCTACGGCGGATGCCGAGATCATCAATTCGGGTTTACGGGGAGCGGCATCTAAGGCTCTCGTAATACTCCGTGTCACCCGGATACGGCTATCCTGTAATTCTTGCTTGTACGAGGCGCTCCAGCGTTTATTGATGGGAGCTCCCGCCAAGTTGATAATTACATCACAGCGTGAAAGTGTTTGTACCAGTTGTTTGAACTTTTTTTCTTGAAAGAATGACCTGTCCAAGGGGACAATCTCGTACCCCGCTTCTGATAGTGAGTTCGTGAGGTGTTTGCCAATAAAACCGCTGGCTCCGCTGATCGCTATATTCATATCCCGTGAATTGTTGTTAATGTATGATATGAAAACGTATTTTGATAATGGAAAGTTGCTTTGAAAGGATAAAATGAACGGGTTGAATGAACATTTTTGAGCTTAAAGGTAACCGGGACGGGGTGAAAAGCGTAACGTGTAAAAATAAAACAAATAAAACTATGGATTTGAATAAAATGTTGAATTTGACGGGCATGGTGGCTGTCGTGACGGGTGGCGGCAACGGTATCGGGTGCGGGAGCGCACATATATTAGCCCAAGCGGGAGCCGACGTGGTGATCGGTGATGTGAATTTGGCGGATGCCGAGGTCGTGGCAGAGGATATACGAGGTATGGGACGTAAAGCGCTGGCATTGAAGTGCGACGTGACGAAGGACGGGGATTTGATGAATCTGGTGCAACGTACGATCGTGGAGTTCGGGAAGTTGAATATTCTGGTGAACAACGTGGGTGTCGGCGGGGGCGGGCAAGAGAATCCTTTCCGCGTGACTGAGGAGTATTTCGAGCGTATATTTAAGGTGAATGTCTTTAGTGCTTGGCGGTTGTGCCAGTTGGCAGTGCCTTACATGAAGCAGGCGGACTACGGTTCGATCGTGAATATTACTTCCATGGCGAGTATCAACAGGAGTCCGGGCATGAGTGCCTACGCCTCGTCGAAGGCGGCGTTGAATCACATGACGGCGAATCTGGCGATGGATTTCGGACCGGACGTGCGGATTAACGCGGTAGGTCCGGGTGCGGTGGAAACGCGGGCTTTGGAATCGGTACTGACACCCGAGATAGAGAAAAAGATGCTGGAACACACGCCGATCAAACGATTGGGGGAGATAGACGATATTGCCGGTGCCGTACTTTTCTTTGCCGCACCCATCTCGAGTTGGATCACGGGACAGGTTTTGTTCGTGAACGGGGGCGGGGTGCAGACGCTGGATTAGAGAGGAAAGGCGGAATCCGTGTTTCGCGATTCCGCCCGATATGCCGGTAGATGAATCTTAATGAGGTCTTCTTTGAGCTCGATTCTTTTTGTATTCTGCCGTTTCGTCAGGAGATGCCGGTTCCACCTTCGCTATATAGCCTCGGGAGGAGGTGTATTCTCCTTTGGGCGTGTTTATTTTTTTGTCGATATTTTCAAAAAAGACTCTGAGCGGAGTGTCTTCTTGTTCTGCTTTTTGTATTTTGTCGAAAACTTTTTTGCCTTCTTCGTGGGTGAGGTCGATGAAAAACATGGCAGCAAAATATGAAACTCCTACACGGGCTTCTTTTTCGTCGTGACTGATGATGTGAGGAATAGAAACATGATAATTTCTAAGTTTCTGTTTGAATAATTCAAGTTCTTCCAGTGAATAGGGATATCCGACCATGGATGCCCCGCTTTGGATTTCGTTTTGGACGGTAGGTGCGCTGATCACGACATTCGTGATAACAAAAGCGAGTTTCTTCCCGATGGATTCACGGGTCGCTTTTGCCCATGCCGGGATTTTATCGGCTTTCAAGGAGAAAAGAAGTTGTGGCGTACCGACAGTGTCGAGTCGTATTTGCTCGAAGTCATCAAGAGTGACAATCGGTGTCGGGTCGAGATAATAGGTTTCGAATGTTCTGTACATTTTTCCTTCGACGCCATGGATGGAATCGGTGACATAATACCAGCCCGTGGGGAAGTATTTGTGTTTTTTCGTGTTATTCTTTTGTGCTTGTAACAAGGGACAACAGAGAATTAGCATGATGAAACAGAGAAACAGATTTTTCATTTTCATAGCTGTAAAAGATTGGTTTATTCACAAATATAAGATTCTTTTCTTTAAGTGTGTTTAGAAATAGGTAAGAATCACCCGTTTAATTTTATACCTTCGCGGGAAGGGCAGAATTGTAATAGTTATTGTTTATGGTTAGAATATTAGTTGTAGAAGATGAACAGCGGGTAGCCGATTTGTTGAGAAGGGGATTGGAAGAATCCGGCTATCAGGTGGTGCTGGCTTATGATGGACAGATGGCTCTCCGGTTGTTTAAATCGGGTGATTTTCAATTAATCATTTCTGACGTGGTTTTACCCAAAATGGACGGGTTCGAGTTTTGTAAAGAGGTGCGCCGGGAGAATGCCGGAGTCCCGATTATCATGCTCACGGCTCTCGGGCAGACGGACGATAAGTTGGAGGGATTTGATGCGGGGGCGGATGATTACATGGTGAAGCCGTTTGATTTCCGGGAGTTGGATGCCCGGATAAAGGTGTTGCTGAAACGGGGAAGTAATGACGTGCAGGCTGTTGCCCCGGAAGAGTTAGTGTACGCCGATTTGAGAATTGCTCTCCGCACGAAAACGGTGTACAGGGGAACGGATGAAATAAGGCTTTCACCCAAGGAGTACAATCTGTTGTTGTATATGGCGGAGAACCCGGAACGGGTGTTGAGCCGGATGGAGATCGCGGATAAGGTGTGGAACACGCGTTTTGACACGGGAACGAATTTTATCGACGTGTATATTAATTATTTGCGCAAGAAGATAGACCGGGATTACGAGGTGAAGTTGATTCACACGAAACCGGGTATGGGTTTTATTTTTATGGCAGAGAAATGAAGATCAGGAGTAAGTTGACATTGAGGTACACGGGGGTGACCGCGGTTGTTTTTCTGGGGTTGTTGTCGGCAATCTATTTTTTCTCGGAACGAAGCCGAAGCCGGGAGTTTTTCCGGGATTTGAAGAGTGAGGGAATCACGAAAGCAAATCTTTTTCTGAAAAACCAAGTGGATGCCGTTACCATGCAGTCGATTTACTTGAATAACCGGGAGTTTATCAACGAGGTGGAAGTGGCGGTTTATGATACTTCTTTTCAATTGCTATATCATGATGCGAAGCAGATTGATTTGGTGAAGGAAACCCCGGAGATGATGGAAAGGATAACGCGGAATAAAGTTATCGAATTTTATCAAGGGCGTTATCAAGTCGTGGGAATGTTGTACGAGTTCGAGGGAAAGGAGTATATAATCACGGCGGCGGCTTATGACGGGTACGGTTACGCGCAACGGGAGGCGTTGCGCGTGATGTTGGCTTGTATGTTATTGCTGGGACTCGCGATATTGTTGGGAGTGGGATATTTGCTCGCGCGGGGAGCGCTGACTCCCGTGTCGGATATGGTGGAAGAGGTGCGGGCTATTACCGCTTCGAATTTGGATACGCGGGTACCGGTACGGTACGAGAATGACGAGTTGGGGGAGTTGGCGGTGACATTCAATCGGATGCTCGATGGACTGGAAAAGTCTTTCGAGGCACAAAAGATGTTCGTGAGTAATGTGTCCCACGAGTTGCGTACCCCGATGGCGGCTCTTGTTGCCGAGTTGGAGTTGGCTTTGTTGAAAGACCGTGCGCCGGAGGAGTACAGGGAAGCGATACGCAACGTGCTGAATGATGCCCAAGGGGTGGTGAGGCTTTCGGAGGGATTGTTGAATTTAGCGAGAGCCGATTATTTGCCGGAGCGGGTGAAAATGGAGGACGTGCGGTTGGATGAATTGCTGCTGGACGCGCGGGAAATGGTGTTGAAAGCAAATCCTGATTATAAAGTGGAGTTGATTTTCGAGGGGGAAGCCGATGATGACAGAGTACTCACGGTACTGGGGAATAGCTATTTGTTGAGGACGGCTTTCGTGAATCTGATCGAGAATAATTGCAAATTTTCGGGGGATAAGACTTCACTCGTGCAGATTACGTTTTGGGAGGATATGTCTATTATTCGTTTCTCGGATACGGGGATTGGCATGACGCCGGATGATAGGGAAAAGTTATTTTCTTTATTTTACCGCGGGAGTAACAAGGATTACGCCCCGGGAAACGGGATTGGCATGGTATTGACACGTAAGATCGTGACGATGCACAAGGGGACGATACAGGTAAATTCCCAGCAAGGGGAGGGGACTGTTTTCACGGTGGAGTTGCCGCACGTGTAGAGTTTGAATTCTAACGGTTTTCTAATGGTGTTATAATGTTTCTCTAACGGCTTGTCGTGAAGGGGGTGAGTACTTTTGTCCGTGTAAAGTATAACCCTCTAAAAGAAGACAATTATGATTTGGAGAAAGCACAATAGAAGAGAAGGTGCGGCGTTTAATACGGAGAAGGTGTTTCTTGCTGCCACGCAACCATTGAAAACGGTGTACGCCTATTTTCAGACTTCCTGCCGAGGGTTGACGGACGAGGAGATTAAGGAACGGCAAAAGGAGTACGGGCAAAACGAGATCGTGCATGAACAGGCGCAAAAGGCGGTGGTGATGTTCTGCAAGGCATTTATAAATCCTTTCATCGGGGTGTTGATGGCTCTGGCTATCGTGTCGCTTGTGATCGACGTGTGGATGGCAGCACCCGAAGAACGGGAATGGACGAGCGTGGTCGTGATTTCGACGATGGTGTTGTTGAGTGTCGTGTTGCGCTTTAGCCAAGAGTGGAAATCGAGCAGGGCGTCGGACGCATTGAAAAAGATGGTGAAAAATACTGCCAGCGTGTACCGGAACGGACGGGAAGAAAGCGAGGAAGTGAATATCACGGAACTGGTGCCGGGGGATGTGGTCTACTTGGCGGCGGGAGATATGGTTCCTGCCGACGTGCGTGTCGTGGAGTCGAAAGATTTGTTTGTCAGCCAGTCAGCCTTGACGGGAGAGTCGGATGCCGTGGAGAAGAGTACCGTGATTTCGGGCAACAAGCACCGGAGCGGGAGTGTCGTGGAGCTGGATAATATTTGTTTCATGGGTTCGAACGTGGTAAGCGGTTCGGCTATCGCGGTCGTGTTTGCCACGGGTAAAAACACGTATCTCGGGACGATAGCCAAGAGTATCGTGGGAGTACGGGCGCAGACTGCTTTTGACAAGGGAATCAGTAACGTGAGTTTTTTGTTGATTCGGTTTATGCTGGTGATGGTGCCTTTCGTGTTTCTGGTGAACGGGGTGACGAAAGGGGATTGGTTCGAGGCTTTTATTTTCGCCATATCCGTGGCGGTGGGGCTGACGCCGGAGATGTTGCCGATGATTGTTACCGCTAATTTGTCGAAAGGGGCGGTGGTGATGGCGAGGAAAAAAACGATCGTGAAGAACTTGAACGCCATTCAGAATTTCGGCGCCATGAATATTCTATGCACGGATAAGACGGGCACGTTGACACGGGATCAGATCGTGCTGGAAAAGTATATAAACTCGGACGGGAGTAGCGATGACCGGAAACGGGTGTTGAGGCACGCTTTTTTCAACAGTTATTTCCAGACGGGATTGAAGAACCTGATGGATAGGGCTATTTTGTCGCACGTGAAGGAGTTGCAGATGGAGTACTTGAAAGATAATTACATGAAGATTGACGAGATCCCGTTTGATTTTACCCGTCGCCGGATGTCCGTCGTGGTGGAAGACAGGCTCGGGAAGTGTCAGATTATCACGAAAGGAGCCGTGGAGGAGATGTTGGATATATGTGCTTTTGCCGAGTTTGACGGGGAGGTACACCGGATGACCGACGAGTTGCGTGCCAAGGCTTACGCTATCAGCGAACGAATGAACCGGGAGGGGATGCGGGTACTTGCCGTTGCCCAAAAGAGTTGGATCGAGAAAGGACGGGAGTTCGGGGTGGATGACGAGGCGGAAATGGTGTTGATTGGTTATCTGGCGTTTCTTGATCCGCCGAAACCTTCCGCGGCGAGTGCTATCAAGCAATTGCACGAGCATGGCGTGGAAGTGAAGGTGTTGTCGGGAGATAACGAGGCGGTGGTGAAGACGATTTGTCGGCAGGTGGGTGTGGATACGACTCGTACGCTGACGGGGCAAGAGATCGAGCGGATGACGGACGGGGAGTTGAAAGGAATGGTGGGCGAGGTGACCGTCTTTGCTAAATTGACACCTATGCAGAAAACCCTGATTATCACCTTGTTGCAGGAACAGGATAACACGGTCGGTTTCTTGGGTGACGGGATTAATGATGCTTCTGCCCTGCGACAATCGGACGTGGGTATATCCGTGGATACGGCGGTGGATATAGCCAAGGAGAGCGCAGATATTATTTTGCTGGAAAAGGATTTGATGGTGTTGGAGGATGGTGTTATCGAGGGACGCAAGACTTTCGGCAATATCATGAAGTATATCAAGATGACGGCGAGTTCTAATTTCGGGAATATGTTCAGCGTGCTGGGGGCGAGTGCTTTTTTGCCTTTCCTGCCGATGTTGCCGATCCATTTGTTGGTACAAAATTTATTGTATGACGTATCGCAAATCACGATCCCTTTTGACCGTCTGGATGCGGAGTACCTGCAAAAGCCCCGGCGGTGGGATGCTTCCGATTTGAGCCGGTTTATGATTTACATCGGTCCTATCAGTTCAATCTTTGATATAGCGACCTATCTGGTGATGTGGTACGTGTTCAAATGTAATTCACCGGAACATCAGGCTTTGTTCCAATCCGGGTGGTTCATCGAGGGGCTGTTGTCGCAAACGTTGATCGTGCACATGATTCGTACCCGTAAGATTCCCTTTATCCAGAGTACGGCATCATGGCCGGTGGTGGGGCTTACACTTTTGATTATGGTGGTCGGTATCATACTCCCGTTTTCGAACGTGGGGGCGGCAATCGGGTTGGTGCCTCTGCCTTGGAGTTATTTCCCGTGGCTGGTGGTGATATTATTGAGCTATTGCGTGCTGACGCAGGTGATCAAACAATGGTATATTAAACGGTTTACTCGCTGGTTATAAAATGAATGAGTCATGGAATTGATATTTTTTATCTTGCTGTACGTTCTCGGTTGCCTGTGTGCCATGTGGCTCACGAATAGGAACAGGAAGCAGCGGAAAAAGAAAAAAAGAGTGTATTAGTCTGTTTCTTTCTGTGCTTGCAATTCCCGGATTTCTTTGTTGAGGAAGATGGAGAGAACGGTGCGCAGGATGACAATCCCGCCCAAAATGGCTAACTCGTTCAGACCGGGTTCCAACACGGTTTTGAGGATGTCGGAAGCGATCAGAAATTCAAGTCCCAGAAGAAGATAGGTTCCCAAATCGGCCCGGAGTTCACGTGTTGCGGTAAATGAATATTGCCCCGTGATTCTTCGGGCTTCATTGCGTAAAAAGGCACAGAAAGCGATGATTGCCCCGTAGACAACGATGATCAGGCTGATGACACTGATTGCTGTGGATAGTATTTCCAGATAGTGCATGATTTTCATGATGTTGAGTTTATATCTATGGTTAAAAATACGGAATCGTTTGAGAAAGGTTGTTGCAATTCCCGTTTTTTAGTTAAAATCGTTATCTTTGGGGGCAGTATAAAAATAAATCATTTACTCATATAAAAATGGAAGAAAACAAACAAATGAATTCACTCCCGGATAACGCTTACCGGGAACTCGCCCCGGGCGAGGAGTACAAGCCAATGATGCCGGCTAACACGAATCCCAAGGAGGTGACGCCTTACTCGGTGACGTTCGGTATTATCATGGCGATTATTTTTTCCGCGGCAGCCGCTTATTTGGGACTGAAAGTGGGACAGGTGTTCGAGGCGGCTATTCCGATCGCTATTATTGCCGTTGGTGTGGGCAATATGATGGGTAAGAAGAATATGCTGGGACAAAACGTGATCATCCAGTCTATCGGGGCAAGTTCCGGTGTGGTGGTGGCGGGTGCTATCTTCACGTTGCCGGCCTTGTATATTCTCGGGTTGGAAGCGCAGTTTTATCAAGTATTCCTTTCCTCTTTGTTCGGAGGTTTCTTGGGAATCTTGTTGTTGATCCCTTTCCGGAAGTATTTCGTGAAAGACATGCACGGGAAATATCCTTTCCCTGAAGCCACGGCAACGACCGAGGTACTGGTATCCGGGGAGAAAAAGGGTAATCAGGCGAAATTGTTGGCGGTGAGCGGGCTCATTGGCGGTTTGTATGATTTTTGCGTGAGCACCTTCGGCTGGTGGGCGGAAGGAATCTCTACCCGTTTGATGGGTTGGGGCGAAGTGCTTGCCGATAAAGTGAAAGTGGTATTCAAAATTAACACGGGTGCGGCGGTACTCGGTTTAGGATATATTATTGGTTTGAAGTATGCGGCTATTATCTGTGCCGGTTCTTTCACCGTGTGGTTCGTGTTGATTCCTTTTATCAGCCATTTTGCCGATGGGCAGACTTTGGCAGTAGGAGAGGGAGTTTCGATGCTTTTGAGGGACATGAGTCCGGAGCAAATCTTCACGAATTATGCCCGTCATATTGGTATCGGTGGTATCGCTATGGCAGGGGTAATTGGTATTATCCGTTCTTCCGGTATTATCAAACAGGCGTTAGGTCTGGCGGTTAGTGAACTTGGCGGTAAGAAGAATATAGAGGGCAGCGTGGAGCGCACGCAACGGGATTTGAGTATGAGATTGATTCTTTCCGGGGTTATCTCCGTGTTGATTGCGACCTTCGTGTTTTTCCAATTCGGAGTGTTAGGTAATCTGATGCACACGATTATCGCCACGTTGATCGTATTTATTATATCTTTCCTGTTCACGACGGTGGCGGCTAACGCTATTGCTATTGTGGGTTCCAATCCGGTGTCGGGAATGACGTTGATGACATTGATACTGAGTTCTCTGGTGTTGGTAAGTGCCGGGTTGAGCGGAACGAGTGGTATGATGGCTGCCATGATTATCGGTGGTGTGGTTTGTACGGCTTTGTCTATGGCAGGTGGTTTTATCACGGACTTGAAGATCGGTTATTGGCTGGGAACAACTCCCGCCAAGCAGGAAGGTTGGAAATTCTTGGGAACGGCTGTTTCTGCCGCAACCATTGCCGGGGTGATGATGGTATTGAATAAAACTTACGGTTTCGTGGGCGAGGGTGCCTTGGTTGCCCCGCAGGCAAATGCGATGGCGGCAGTGATCAAACCATTGATGGAAGGTGGCGCAACCCCGTGGTTGTTGTATTTTGCGGGTGCTGCTCTGGCATTGATTCTGACGATGATCGGGGTGCCTGCCTTGGCTTTTGCCTTGGGTATGTTTATCCCGTTGGATTTGAATACCCCGTTGTTGATCGGTGGTATCGTTAGTTGGTACGTGGGAAGTCGCAGTAAGGACGAGAACGTGAATAAGGCTCGTCGTGAACGCGGTACATTGATAGCTTCCGGGTTTATTGCCGGAGGTGCGTTAATGGGTGTGATCAGTGCTATATTGAAATTTGCCGGACTGGATTGGTTCATGTCATGGAGCGGTGCCGAGATGTTGGCGGTAGTGATGTATATTCTGATCATCCTTTACTTCATCTATGATTCGATGAAAGCCAAGCTAACAGATTAATTGATTTTAAATTTTAGATTGTAAATTTTAAATTGAATAATGCAATTTGAGATTTACAATCTAAAATGTTGATAAGGTAGTTTCAATTTAAAATCTAAAATTTAAAATCTAAAATATAATACGATGGATTTGAAAGATCGTTTTTTGAAATACGTGAGTTTCGATACGCAGAGTGACGAGGCTAGCGAGACTTTTCCGTCTACCGGGAAACAGAAGGTGTTGTTGAAATATTTGGTAGAGGAGATGAAGGGACTCGGGTTGACCGAGGTAGAGATGGACGAACACGGTTATGCGATGGGAACTATTCCCGCGACCCCGGGATACGAGGAGCGTCCGGTGATAGGTTTTATTTCTCACGTGGACACGAGTCCGGATATGAGCGGGGCGAATATCAAGCCGCAGATTGTCGAGAATTATGATGGGGAAGATATTCGTCTGAACGAGAACTTGATGATGACCGTGAAGGATTTTCCGGAATTGTCAGCGTTTAAAGGACACACGTTGATTACCACGGACGGTACGACATTGTTGGGTGCGGATGATAAGGCCGGTATTGCTGAAATCATGACGGCTGCCGAGTATCTGATGGCTCACCCGGAGATCAAGCATGGCAAGATTCGTATCGGTTTCACTCCTGATGAGGAAGTGGGACGCGGTGTGGATTATTTTAACGTGGAGAAATTCGGTGCCAAGTTCGCTTACACGATAGACGGCGGTTTCGAGGGAGAGTTGGAATACGAGAATTTCAACGCTGCCAGTGCTAAAGTAAGTATTCAAGGACGTAACGTGCATCCGGGATACGCTAAAGATAAGATGATTAATGCGCTGCAAGTGGCTGCCGAGGTTAATAGCCTGTTGCCCGCTTGGGAACGCCCTGAACACACGGACGGGTATGAGGGATTCTATCACCTTGTCGGACTGAACGGTACGGTGGAAAATGCAGAGATCAATTATATTATCCGAGATCATAACCGGGAGAAGTTTGAAGCTAAAAAGCAATTTATCACGAAAGCGGTGGAATTGTTGACGGCTAAATACGGCGAGGGTGTGTTGACGTTGGTATTGAAAGACCAATATTACAATATGCGCGAGATGGTAGAACCGCATCCCGAAGTGATTGAGAAAGCTTTCGAGGCGATGACTCAAGCCGGGGTAACCCCGATCGTTCGCCCTATCCGCGGTGGTACCGATGGGGCCCGTCTTTCATACATGGGATTGCCTTGTCCGAACTTGTTCACGGGAGGTATGAATTTCCACGGGAAGTTTGAATACTGTTCTTTGGACACGATGAACAAAGCGATGCAGACAATTTTGATCTTGATTCAGCTTTGGGCGAAATAAGATCTTCGGAATAAATGGTAGAAGCACTTGGAATTTCACGATTTCAAGTGCTTTTTTTATGGGGATTGTTTATATTTGAGGAGAATATAAATATATAAAGATGATAGATATGGAAATCAAATCTTTGAGTAATATCAGTTTTGACGAGTTATTCGGGGCATTCGAACAGGCTTTTGCCGATTATGAAATCCAATTGAATAAGGCAGAACTCATGACCATGTTGAAAAGGCGCGGTTTTAATCCGGAACTTTCTTTTGCAGTATTTGACGGGGATAAAATCGTTTCGTTTACTTGTAATGGGATCGGGGATTTTAACGGGACGCCGACGGCTTATGACACGGGTACCGGAACGCTGAAAGATTACCGGGGAAGAGGGTTGGCGACACGAATATTTGAATATTCCATTCCTTATCTGAGAGAAGCGGGTATAAAAGAATATTTGCTGGAAGTATTGCAGCATAACACGGGGGCTGTTTCCGTGTACAGGAAATTAGGTTTCGAGGTGACACGCGAGTTTTATTACTTCAGACCGGAGAACGAGCGGATTAATAGAGACATGAAGGCTATTGGCCTTTCGTATTCGTTACGGGCTATAGATATGAACGAGTATGAATCGATACCCGGTTTTTGGGACTTCAAGCCTTCGTGGCAAAATAGTTCCGACGCTATAAATCGGGTGCCCGAAGATTTTATATGTCAAGGTGTTTTCACAGGGGACAGGCTTGTCGGGTACGGGGTTTTTGAACCGATGTCCGGGGATGTTACCCAGATAGCGGTAGATAAGCAATATCGACGTAAAGGTATCGGCTCGTTGCTATTCCAAAAGATGTTGGAGTCTAATAAATATAGCTCTGTCAAGATCGTGAATACTGACGTAGCCTGCGATTCGATGACCGCTTTTTTGAAGTCAAGGAATATTGAACCGACAGGAAAACAGTTCGAGATGATAAAGAAATTGTAAAGAATTAAAAGACTTTTGTTTCTCTTGTTTTGCCGGAAAAGTGTTAACTTTAGCGGTGAATTTAGCAAGATAAATAAAGCATGACAAATAGTACGTATGTAGCCGGACAGGCTACTCTTTTCCCTTTCACGCCCCCGAAGCATTCGGATGATTTGTGTATTCCCGTGCAGACGTGGGAGTTTTTGTGCCACACGTTATACTTGAAACGTTATCCTTTTCTGTTGGGTCCCAAGGGCTGTGGTAAGTCCTCTATTGCCAAGGAATTGGCAACAGCCATGGGCATGGAGTATTTTGCTTTCGACATGGGGCAGGCCTTCAAGCCGAAAAAGATGTTCGTGGGCGGGTTGATTATCGGGGATGACGGGAAGACAAAAGCGGTGCGCTCGGAGTTCTTCAAGGCTTTCGTGTCAACGAAACCCACGTTGATTTTCCTTGACGAGTTGACGCGTACGCCCATGGTGGCGGCGAATTTCCTGATGACGATTCTCGACAGGCAGCAATCGTATATTTATGATGAGGATTCAGGAAAACGATACAACAAAGGAGATAACGTGCTATTCGTGGCGGCGGGAAACGTGGGGTTTGCTTACGTGTCCACGCAACGGTTGGATACGGCTTTTGAAGATCGTTTTATCAAAGTCCGGTTGAATTATCTAACTTCCGCGGAAGAGGCTGATTTGATCCGTGTGCGTTTCCCGAAGGTATCCCGTGATGCGGCGGTACAATTGGCTAGGGTAGCCGAGGTGTTGCGTCTGGCAGAGCAGAAGGAAACTCTATCCGTGTCGCTTTCCACCCGGCAGGTGTTGGACGCGGCGGCATATATGCCTTTGGGCTATCGGTTGAGCGAGGTGATCGAACGGGTGATTCTCACGAATTACGTGATTACGGGAGAGGAAACGATAGCCCGTTCGTTGATACAGACCCTTTAATCAGACGATATGGATTTCCGGCGGATAGAAGAGATATATGACGAGCAATTTATTGATCGGGATTGGTGGGGTGATTTCCCGGCAGCCCGTAATTTGTTGGATCGGGATCTGGGGACGACGGATATATTGAAATTGATCCCGGTATGTGCCAAGATTGCTTATCATATTACGGGGGAGATTCCTAAAATGGTACTCTCGAACAGGGTACCCGCTTTGTCGATGAACCCGAAGCACATTGCCTTGAATCTGAAATTACTCCGTTTCGAGATTTCGGATGAAACACGGGTATTTGTTTTTTTCGGGTATTTCGTGCACGAGTTGGCACATTGGATTTACACGGGAAAGGATATTGCCGGGTTGAGCGAGGAAGAGTTGCTTTATACCCCGATGCATTATGATATGATTCATTTTATAGAGAATCGGCGGGTGGAGTCCAAGCTGGTAAAGGATTTCCCGGGGTATCACTATTATTTGTATGCTGCCCGGAAGTTGGGACTTGCCATGGGATTGAATGTCGTGGAATCCCGCATGGGGTACTACGGGGGACAGAGCGAAGACGGTTTGCACCGGGGAGGCGACGGGTCGGAAGCTCTGTATGACTACATCTGTACCAAGATATTATATCCGAATTTGCTGGACGAGAGTAATTATATGCGGGAGGTGTTGTCCTTTCCGGGTAATGACGTGAAGGTGAGGCAGGTGAATGCGATATTGAAAGGGATCAAGAATTACGCCGATCTGACTTACAAGGAAGTGGTATGGTATGCCGGGGCGTTGGCTGATTTGTTTCATGTAAAAGATGTTTGCCCGGATAATTTCTTCTTGCAGGAGATGAAAAAAGCGATGAAGGGGATTGAGGATTTCAAGACGGACAAACAGATAAAAATGGCGGAAACGGTGATTCGGGATCTCCGTAAAACGCTGAACAAGGATACCGTGTTTTCCCCGCAGTTGTTCGTGAGTTCGGAGCGCCAGAAGTTGGAGTGGAAGGGATCGCTGGGGGCGTGTGATCGTTTGGTAGAGATCGACGCGGAAGTGGCGGAAATCTCCGATGATTTGCTGAACCGGGCGAAAGAGTTGGCAGCCAAGATACAGGTGAGTCTTGCCATGTTTTCGGGAAAGATGGATCGGACGAGGGTGATATACGAGCAGGATTCGGGGGAATTGGATGAGGATGAATTGTATCAATCCCGTTACAACCGGAATATTTTCTTTGAGGAGGTGCTGGCTCCCTATGCCATATTGGAGGTGGTGATATTGCTGGATCTTTCCGGTTCCATGTGCACGGGTGACAAGATTCCTTTGCAGATTGTGATATCTTCCGCGTTGGCACTGGCTTTCAACAAGTATCCCAATGTCGTGTATTATTCCATATACGGGCATCGTTGTGGTGATGACGGGATAGAAATCACCCGTTTCCATGATCGGGGGGAGAGGTTGCAATTGGGGAAGCTATTTTCACAACAGGCTCTGAATGCGAATGCTGACGGGTATGCCATGTTGTATTGTTTCGATAAATTCAAATCGGATGCGAAGAATAAATTGTTCTTTATGATCTCTGACGGTGCACCTTCTGCCACGGGATATGATGGTGAAGATGCACGTGAACACGTGTGGGTGGTGGTGCAGGAGGCGAAGAAACGGGGGATTGAAGTATTATCTATCGGGATTGATAATTTCGACCAGTCGGATATGTATGAAGAGTTTATTCCTTACGAGGGACCGGAGATTACTACCCGTATTTCGCGATGGATTCGCGAGAAGTTTATGTCGATGGCGGAGGATAATTCGTTTTAAATAGTCCATAAAGTCTGTAAAGTCCGTAAGGTCATGATGTCCTTCGCGCAAGTTCATGGACTTTTGACCTTATGGACTTTACAGACCTTACAGACTGGAGGTGTGTCAAAACACACCTTTACAATCCTAATTTTTTGCGGATCGCTTTCGGGATAGCATCCTTGTGAACCATGATTGCCACGGTTTGCAAGCGGCAGAAAGGTTCGGACATATAGAGATAGCCGCCGAATTCGCTTCTTTCATCACCCCATGAATTTTTTGTTTTATAGTATAGGGTTCCGTTTTGGTCTTTAAGCAATCCGGTGATGTGCATCAAGTGGTCGTCCGTGGTCTGGCGATTGTTGAACGTGAATTGCCGTTTGGCATCGTCCACTTTCATTTCCGGCACGGGAGATTCGAATGATTGCAACTTACTTTTTCTTTCTTTTTCGCTGAGGGTAGTCCATTTGTCAATCTCGGCGTTAATCATTTCTTCCGGGTTATCCGTCGGGAGAATTGCCAGTCCGCTAGGATGGCTAAAGCCATTGTGGCTCACGTCACCGTCCCAACAAACGGAGTAACCGTTTTTAAGCGCGTTGTTCATGACTTCCATTAACTCGTCAATCGGCAAGTTGTAATATTGACCGTGCAACCAGTTGTCGGGGATAGGAAGCACGATAGATTTATAGAACGGGAAAGCCTCAAAAGAGGTGAGTTCCACGTAATCGTCCAAGTTTAAGTCCAATGATTTTGCGAAACTTTGCGGGGTATATTCTTTTCCCTCGTAAGTGAAAGTTTCGGGAGTATCCCCGAGGTATGCCTCGATATAGCGCGTGAAACCCTTGGTCCACACGGGAGTAATTTGTCTGTTCGGGTTTTTATTTACCCCGTCGAGGATGCCTTGCAGGGCAGCAACCATTTCCGCGTGAATGTGGAAATCCCGTCCGTATTGCAATCCGGGGTACACGTCTTCCGGAACGATACCGTATTTCCCGATAGCGTACAGCACGTCATGTGCTTGTCCGCCTTCACTGAAATTAGTTTTCCCGTGGAATTGGATGTAGCGTAGTCCTTTCTCGAAGTAAACGTTTTTGGCAACGTATAGTTCTGCCAGATCATAGACCGGCTTGCCTTTCCGGAGCAATTCGGATTCGAGGAAAGAGAGTGCAGCGTAATCCCAACAGGTGCCGACGCTTTGTTGATTTTTTACCGGGGTTGCTTTTAAGTCCGCCACGGTTGTAAACTTGTACCCGGAACGGGGACCACCCTTTTGGGCAAATAAGGTCGTGCTGATTACGGAAAACAAAACGACCATGCATAATGAAAGATGTTTAATCATGTCTGAGTTATTTTTAGCATTTCTGGTTTGGTCACAAAGCTAACGAAATTTATTTATTGACTAAACTTATTTGGATAAACTTTGCACCAGATAATATCCGCCCCACGTGGCGGCAAGCCCGAGTATCACGCTTAACCCGATATTAAGGGAAAGCAAAAAATAGGCTTTCGCGCTTAATAATTGCAGATTATCCAGCGAAAAGGTCGAAAAGGTAGTGAAACTCCCGCAGAACCCCACCGCTAGTAACAGTCTATGATTGTTCGTGAGGACGTTGGCGTGGGCTAATAGTCCGGCGATGATGCCCATGAGAAAACAACCCGCGATGTTCACGATAAAAACTCCTACCGGGAACGCCGTATCGAAATTCTTTTGAATAAAACCACTTAGCCAGTAACGGGAAACCCCGCCGAACATGGAACCGAGTGCGACAAACAATAGATTACTCATGTTATATTTATATAGATTGGTAAAAAATCTTTTCATGACAAAATTAATGCTTTGTAGTAGATAATCTATATCTTTACCTTGTTTTTTGGATTGGTGCAGAAGAACGATTTAAATATCAAATTATTATTTATGAAAAAAAGAGTTATATTACTTTTGAGTGTTACCGCTTTGGTCGCATCTTGCAAAGAAGGAGCGAAGCAGACGGAGAATCCGTTGATGCAGAAATTTGAAACCCCGTTTCAAGCGCCGCCTTTCGATAAAATCAAACTGGCAGATTACAAACCTGCTTTCGAAGAAGGAATGAAACAGCATAAGGCTGAAATTGAGGCAATCGTGAACAACCCGGAAGCCCCGACTTTCGAGAACACGATCGTGGCTTTCGATCAATCCGGAAAGTTGTTGAACCGGACGTCGGCTATTTTCTTTAATCTTTGCGAAGCTGTCACGAGCGATGACATGTTGGCGTTGGCGATGGAAATCAGTCCTGCCGTGACCGCTCACGGGGATGAGATTAACATGAACCCGAAGCTGTTTGCCCGCATCAAGACGTTGTATGACAAAAAAGAATCGCTGGGCTTGGACCCTTTGGCATTACGTACGCTGGAAAAATACTACGATGATTTCGTGCGCGGGGGTGCTAATCTGAATGATGAGGACAAGGCTAAGATGATGAAAATTAACGGGGAACTGGCTAAGCTGAGTTTGCAGTACGGCAACAACCTGTTGAAAGAAACGAATGCTTTCACGCTGGTGATTGATAATGCCAAGGATCTGGAAGGACTTCCCGATAACGCGATTGCTTCAGCCGCTGCCGAGGCAAAGAACCGGGGAATGGAAGGGAAATGGGTATTCACGGTACAGAAACCGAGCATGTTGCCTTTCCTGACGTACGCCAAAAAACGGGATTTGAGGGAAAAATTATATAAAGGTTACTATATGCGGGCAAATAACGATAACGCTAATGATAATAAAGCGGTACTTGCCCAAATGGTGAACCTCAGAACGGAAAAAGCTAAATTGTTGGGTTTTGATACTTATGCCGCTTACGTGATTGACGTGAATATGGCAAAGACACCGGAAGCGGTACATGCTTTCTTGGAGAGGGTATGGACTCCTGCGTTGAAAGTTGCCAAACAGGAATTGGCTGAAATGCAGAAGATCGCGAACAAGGAAGGCATGCGGGAGAAGTTGGAGAGCTGGGACTGGTGGTATTATGCCGAGAAGCTGCGGAAACAGAAATATGACTTGGACGAGTCTGAAATGATGCCTTACTTGAAACTGGAGAATGTACGCGACGGAATGTTCGAGGTGGCAAACAAGCTCTACGGCATCACTTTGGAGAAACGGACGGATATACCTTTATATCACCCGGAAGTGGAAACTTACGAGGTAAAGGACGTTGACGGTAGTTCGTTGGGTATCCTTTATCTGGATTATTTCACCCGTGCCAGCAAATCGGCGGGTGCGTGGATGACGGAATTTCGCCATTACACGAAAGAGAACGGCAAGGAAGAGATGCCGTTGGTATCCGTGGTCTACAATTTCTCGCCTGCCGTTGGCGATGCTCCCGTGTTGCTGACTTGGGACGACACGGAAACCATGTTCCACGAGTTCGGTCACGCCCTGCACGGGTTCTTTACCCGCGGCGATTATCAACGTATAGCCGGGACAATACCTCACGATATGGTGGAATTGCCTTCACAGGTTATGGAAAACTGGGCAAGCGAACCGGAAGTATTGAAAATGTATGCTAAACACTATCAGACGGGTGAACCGATGCCGGACGCGTTAATCAAGAAAATACAGGAGAGCGGGCATTTCAATCAAGGATTTGCCACGGTGGAATATGTTGCCGCTTCATTGTTGGATATGGACTGGTATTCACAAACCGAACCGCAACAATTTGACGTGAACGCTTTCGAGAAAGCATCCATGGATAAATATGGGCTGATCAAGGAGATTTTACCCCGCTATCGTTCCACTTATTTCTCCCATATTTTTGACGGGGGATATTCTGCCGGTTATTACGTGTATCTTTGGGCTGAAGTATTGGATGCCGATGCGTTCCAAGCTTTCAAGGCTTCCGGGGATATTTACAATAAAGAATTGGCTGCTAAATTCAGAAAGTATATTTTGTCTGAAGGCGGGTATGACGATCCCATGGGGCAGTACGTCAAGTTCCGGGGACAACAACCGTCCGAGGAGCCGCTTTTGATGAAGAGAGGTTTAAAATAGTAATAATAAGGAGTTGTGTCAAGAGTTAATGTTTATTTTTTGAACTCCTCCGTCGGCTTTGCCGCCACCTCCTCTATAAACAGAGGAGGAGCTGGTGACTCTTCCCGAAGACGGTGAGTAATTCAGCTCTCCCTCTGTTTATAGAGGGAGTACCCCGAAGGGGGGAGGGAGTTAAAAAAAACTTTTGACACAACCCCATACTTCTTGAATGGCGTTTATGGCATATACGCGTCTGTGTATAATCGTGATTTGTGTGTTAGCGTGTGGAAAAGTAACTTTTTCCGCGGAGAAGTATCGTGTTCATTCGTTTCGCGTAACCGATACAATCATTGCCGGGGATGAGCGAATTGTGGTGCATGGTAAAGTTCTCGATACAACGCGTCTTCCTATGGTAGGAGTCCACGTACTGGAAAAAGGAACGACGAACGGGGTCGTTACAGATTGGGAAGGAAATTTCTCCATGAAAGTAAGGCGAACCGGAACGTTGATCGTTTCTTTTGTCGGCTACCATACTCAATTTGTGGTTGTCGAGGGCAAAAAAGATATCCGGATCACGCTGGAACAGGAGAGTGTTCTGTTGGACGATGTCATCGTGACGGCATTGGGAATCCGTAAAAAAGAAAATTCCTTGTCTTATGCCGCTTCCCGGGTGAACCGGAATGAATTGATTCGGGTGAAAGATCCGAATATGATCGTGACACTTATGGGAAAGATCGCGGGAATGCAGGTGAACCGGAGTTCTTCCGGTATGGGCGGTTCCGTGAAAGTCGTGATGCGCGGTAATCGTTCGGTGGCGGGTAATAATCAGCCTTTATACGTGATAGACGGAATCCCGATGCTGAACGAGAGCAGCGAACAGCCGAGTACGTCTATCGGGGGTACGGCTGATGCCGGAAACAGGGATGCCGGGGATGGTATTTCCAATCTTAACCCGGAAGACATAGAGAGTATCAGTATATTGAAAGGAGCCCCGGCAGCCGCTTTATACGGGACGCAGGCTGCCAACGGGGTTATCTTGATTACCACGAAACACGGGGAAGCGGGGAAGCAGGAAGTTTCTTTCTCTTCGAGCGTGTTGATTGATAAAGCCATGATGCTCCCGAAACTGCAAAATCATTATGGCGTGAGCGACGAGGTGGAAAGTTGGGGAGAGAGAAAAGATATAAACACGGGGAACCCGATTTCTTCTTTTTTTAAGACGGGAGTGACCGCGATTCATTCCCTTACCTTTTCAACCGGAAATGAACGCACGCAAACTTATTTCTCCTACGCGAACACGGAGGGAAAAGGGATTATGGAAACGCATCGTTTATCAAAACACAACATGAACCTGCGGGAAAGTGCAACTTTTTATGACGGGCTTTTAAAAATAGACGGAAGTGTCAATTTATTGAAGCAAACGGTGAAAAATCGTCCGGTGCCGGGCGGCTTTTACATGAATCCGTTAGTCGGGTTATACCGTTTTCCCCGGGGAATGGATATCACGGAGTATAAAAATCATTTTGAAGTATGGAATGAAGAGCGCCGGTTGAACGTGCAGAATTGGCACGCCCCGACGGAGGACTTTGAGCAAAATCCCTATTGGGTACTGGAACGTATCAAAGGGCAGGATCAGAGAACACGGGTGATAGCCTCTATTGCCATGCGTCTGATTCTTTCTGCTCATTTTTCGTTGCAGGCCTGCGGAAGCGTGGATTACTTGAACGATAAGTTCCGTCAGAAATACTACGCTTCCACGGCTCCGGCGTTGGCGGGAAGTAATGGACGTTATATCGACGCGAGCCACGAGCAGACTTTGACTTATGGAGATGTGCTCGGGACTTATAAACGAAAGTTCGAGAACTTTTCTTTGGATATATCTTTAGGGGCAAGTATAAATAATAACAAGACAAATGAACTTCGCTACGATTCGAAAACAGCTTCATTGAAATATGCCAATGTATTCAATATCGCGAACATCAATATGACGACGTCCGCTTATATTGCCGAGCAAATCGATGCCACGAGGCAGATGCAATCCTTGTTTGCAACGGCACAGTTGGGTTTCCGGGAATACTTGTTCCTCGATATTTCCGCCCGTAATGATTGGAGTTCCACGTTGGCTTATACTTCCCGTGAATCCACCGGCTTTTTCTATCCTTCCGTGGGATTCTCTTGGTTGATAGACCGGACGTTTTCCCTGCCCGAGTGGATCACGGGCGGAAAGATTCGCGGGGCATGGAGTATGGTCGGGAATGATATCCCCTTGTATATCACGCACCCCGTGTCACACGTGTTGGCGGGAGGCGGTATACAGGCTTCCGATGCCGCCCCTTTCGAGGAAATGAAACCGGAGAAAAACGTGGCGTTTGAAGCGGGAACCGAGTGGCGGTTGTTCAACGACCGTTTGCGAGTGGACCTCACGTGTTACAACACGGTCACGAAGAATCAGTTTTTCAAACTGGCGGCGAAGGATGGCGACACGTACGCTTATCGTTACGTGAATGCCGGGGAAATACGGAACACGGGGGTAGAGATCGAGTTGAAAGGAACCCCTTTTGAGGATACAAAAGTCAAATGGGAAACCGGGATAAATTACGCTTCCAACAAAAATAAAGTACTTCGCTTACACGAAGAACTGCCTGTTTTCCAGTACGGGCCTTATGGCTTTTCGTCAAGTTACGCGATGAAATTGAAAGAGGGAGGTTCCTTCGGGGATATCTACGGCAAGGCTTTCAAGCGGGATGATAACGGGAAGATTCTATACGAGACGGAAGGCGATTTGAAAGGATTACCACGAGTGGAGGGTGACGGTAACACGGTGAGAGTGGGGAATGCCAATCCAAATTTCACGTTGGGATGGACGAATACCTTCTCGTGGCGGAATTTTATGATGACATTCCTGATAGATGGGCGTGTCGGTGGAAAAGTGTTGTCACAGACACGGGCGGATATGGACTTGTACGGGGTAACGAGAGCCACCGGGGATGCTCGTGACCGGGGGTATGTCATGCTGGAGGGCGAGAGGATCACCAACGTGAAAGGATTTTACAAATCCATTGTCGGGGGACGTGCGGGAGTGACGGAATACTACATGTACGATGCCACGAATTTCCGTTTGCGGGAATTTTCCTTGGGATACTCTTTCCCGAAACAATGGTTGGAATCGGTACGGGTACTACGGGATATACATCTGGCTTTTACCGCCCGGAATCTGTTTTTTATATACAGGAAAGCACCTTTCGATCCGGATTTGATTCTTTCTACCGGGAACGATAATCAAGCGATAGAAGTTTACGGGATGCCTACTACCCGTGGTATGGGATTCAGTCTGCGTGTTACCTTTTAATCGGATGGCGGTATGGAAAAGAGAGTATTTGTCTACATGGTTCTGTTTCTGGGATGTATCGCTTGCACGGGACATTTTAAGGATTTGAACACGGATAAAACCGGGATCACGGATGAGGATACGCGTATCGACTGGAACCATATCGGGATACCTCTCGGTGTGGTGCAGCAGGGCATTTATTTTAATTATGATTTCGGCAAGGGGAAGAATTGGACATACCAGATCATGCAGAACCTGAGCGCCGATATGTTCAGTGGTTATATGCACGATTACAAGCCGTTGAACGGCGGTTCCCACAATTCTGATTATAATCTTCAAGACGGGTGGAACGGGACGTTCTGGGGATACACGTACGCTTATATCATGCCGCAGATCAAACGGTTGGAGGATTCCACGAGAACAGAGAATCCTCTTTTCTACGCGATCACGAAAATATTGAAAGTCGAAGTGATGCATCGGGTGTCCGATTACTACGGTCCGATCATATATTCCAATTTCGGGGGGATGAAATCGGTGTATATGCCGGATACGCAACAGGATGTTTATCATGCTTTTTTTGACGATCTGAAAGAGGCGGTAAAGACGCTGAGCGATTATATGGATAAGCCCGATGAAGTTTTTGATTTTTCCCGTTTTGATATTCTGATGGACGGGGAGATCCTTTCGTGGATTAAATTTGCCAATTCATTGCGTATGCGTTTGGCGGTACGGATAGCAATGGCTGAACCGGAAAAAGCCAGAACGGAATTTCAGTCGGCTATCAGTGATGAACACGGGTATTTTGAAGACCCTTTCGAGCTCGTGAAGGTATCTACCCGCGATGGGTACACCAATCCTTTGGGCGAGATCAACCGGGTATGGGGGGAAGTGTACATGAATGCTTCCATGGAATCCATTTTAAACGGTTTCGATGATCCCCGGCGGAAAGTGTTTTTTGAGCCCTGCATGGAAGACGTTTGTTTGCCGGATAAGAACGGTAAGGATTCCGTCATTATTCCTTTAAAGGGACAATACCGGGGGATTCGCCAAGGTACAATGTTCGCACACCCTTATTACGCGGCTCTGTCCAAGATATACGTGAACGTGAATACCGACGCGATCTTGATGACGGCGGCAGAGGTATGGTTTTTACGGGCGGAAGCAGCTCTGCGGGGTTGGACATCGGAAGAAGCCGGGGATTGCTACGAGAGAGGGGTGAAATGTTCTTTCTCGCAATGGCAGGTACCCGACGCGGACGCTTATTTGCAGGGTGATAACCGGGCATCAGATTTCAAGGATGTATTCACGCCCGAGAATGATATCAAAGCCCGTTGCAAGGTATCCCCTTGTTGGGATGAATCCGCATCGCCGGAAATAAAGCTGGAAAGAATTATCACGCAGAAATGGTTGGCTATTTTCCCGGAGGGATGTGAGGCTTGGGCGGAACAGCGAAGAACGGGATACCCGAGACTTTTTCCCGTGAAATACAATAATAGCCGGAATGGTTGTATCGACACGGAAATCATGATACGCCGTCTGAACTTTCCTTCGACTCTTCTGGATGAAAGCGCGGAACAATACAAGGCATTGGTGGATGCTCTAGGGGGAAAGGACAACGCTGGAACCCGTTTGTGGTGGGATACGGGGAGAAATTTTTAAGAAATAGAAGGATTCAAAGATTCATAGGGATTACCTTATCGCGGGTAAACTTTTATTATGGAAATGTAAAGCATCCGAAATATGGGTATTTAGTCGTTCTTTGGTTAGAGTGTCGAAAAAATATAGTAAAAATTAAATGTTCCGCGTGAAACTTTATCAACCGCTTTTCGTTTCTATAGGTGTTTACAATGAAATACAAAGAACCTTTAAATATTTATAGTTATGATGAAAGGAAATATTGGTTTAGACGCATCAATGATCAAATCAAGTAAAACAATTTTAAATAACCTGCTTGCTGATCATTTTGTTTTACTGGCTAAAACATGGAATTACCACTGGAATATGAAAGGCGCGAGCTTCAGATCTTATCACACGTTCTTGGAAGATCTTTATAACGGCCTGATTGAAGATATCGACAGTATTGCCGAGCGTGTTCGTGATTTGGACGAACGTCCTATCGGGTCTTTGAAAGGCTGTCTGGAGCACAACCGCATCAAAGAACAAGACGAGGAGAAACCGCTTCCCGATGCAAAGGGGATGTTGGCAGCCTTGTTGGATGACAATGCAGAAGTTATCCGTCAGATACGTTCTGATTTGGAAACCATGGATAAAGAAGGCTCGAAAGATTTCGGAACATCCAATTTCTTGGAAGACATGATTGAGAAAAAGGAAAAAGTAACTTGGATGATCCGTGCCCATTTGGAATAAGGATAGATTTTTATGTTATGAGTGAATGAGGGGGACTGTCGATTATCGGCAGTTCTCTTTTTTTATGTTCGCCTTGTATTCCGATGTTTTTTGTATCTTCGTACCCGTTAATCAGGAGATATGGATGATAGAGAGATAAGTGGTATTTTAATCCACTGGTACGAGAAGAACAAGCGGGAATTGCCGTGGCGGGAAACCGGCGAACCTTACTTGATTTGGATCTCGGAGATTATACTCCAGCAAACCAGAGTGGTACAGGGGTTGGATTATTTCAACCGTTTCGTGCAACGTTTTCCCGATGTGCGTTCCCTCGCGGAAGCTGACGAAGATGAGGTGATGAAATACTGGCAAGGCTTGGGTTATTATAGTCGTGCCCGCAACCTGCACGCGGCGGCAAAGCAAATCGTGGATTCTTTCGACGGCGTTTTTCCCCGGACGAGAGAGGATATCTTATCACTGAAAGGGATCGGGGATTACACGGCTGCCGCGATAGCTTCTTTCGCCTATCAACAACCTTACGCCACGGTAGACGGCAACGTGTACCGGGTGTTAGCCCGGCTGTTCGATTTGGAGATGCCTATTGATAGCGGCGAGGGAAAGAAGTATTTCACGGAATTGGCACAATCGTTACTGGACGAACGGCATCCCGATCTGTTCAATCAGGCGATGATGGAATTCGGGGCTTTGCAGTGTGTCCCGAAATCCCCGGCTTGCGATTCTTGCCCTTTGAACGGGAAGTGTCTGGCATTGGCTTCCGGGCGAGTGGAACAATTACCCGTGAAGAACGGGAAGACCATGGTTAAACCCCGTTATTTTAATTATTTGCATATCCGCGGTCAGGGTAAAACCTTGCTTTCCAAGCGCACGGGAAATGACATCTGGCGTAATCTTTACGAGTTCCCGTTGGTCGAAACGGCATCTCCCGTGTCTTGGGGAGAGTTGCAACAAGTGACCGGATTCAATACATTATTCGGCGGAATGACGGGTATCAACGTGAAACGGGAGTTCACGGCTAAAAAGCACGTGCTGTCCCACCGGGTAATTTACGCCGTGTTCTACGAGATTCTGGTAGATGCTTTCTCTCCTGCCATGCAGAAGTACCTTCAGGTGCCGGATGAGGAGGTAGGTAATTACGCGGTATCCCGTTTGGTGCAGTCTTACTTGGAAAAGCGGGAAACTTTGTTGTTTTGATAAATAAAATTATTCCTTTTTGGTGTGTCACTGGTGAAAAAGATTTATTTTTGTATTGATGCGGAAAGATGATAGAGATATACTTGACAGGTTCACGAAGAATCGTAAGGACGGGATTTGCGTGCTGTTTGATCGTTACTATCGTCCTCTGGTGTTGTATGCCGGGACATTGATCAGTGACGACACGATGGCGGAAGATCTCGTTCAGGAATTTTTCGTGCGTTTGTGGGAAGACGATTATCTCGAACGTATCGAGAGCAAGGCGCTCAGTTCTTATCTTTTCTCTTCCGTGCGCAATAGTTGTTATACATACTTGCACAAGAACGATGTGATGCGTGCCCGCGTGGACTTCACGTCCATTGACGTGGCGGCAGATTCGGCGGCGGCTTTAAGCCAAGAAATCGTGGATAGGGTAACTGCCGTGATAGCCCGAATGCCCGAACAGACGGGACGAGTGCTGAATTGCGTGTTGATGCAGGACATGAAATATCAGGAAACAGCCGACGAGTTGCATGTATCCTTGAACACCGTGAAAACTTTGTTGCGCAACGGGATGCGGCTTTTGCGTGAAGAACTGCAAAGCGAACAGGAGTTGATTCTATTATTCGTTTGCGCGGGTAATTCGGAAAGTTGAACCGACGCGGGGTAACGTAGCTATCCTGAAGCTATACTCGTGCTACACCATATTGAGCCTTATTGGTTTATGCTTGTTTCCCGTTGGAATGTTCATGGCAGGGATGGCTTGAATATTTGTCAAGTTAAATTAGATTATTTCTTGTTAAAACGTGGGCGAAGAGTGGGCTATAAGTAGGCTAAGTGTAGGCGATGCCGCCTAATAGTCACCTAATAGTCGCCCAAAACTCACCCAACTCGGTTTTATATCCTGCTTAAAGCCCTCTTAAAGGTTATATGAAGTGATAGCTTTGCGTGAATATTTTAAAATATATATATTTGCCACCCTTTTTCATGAGGAGTAATTATTTTCAAGTAGAATGTAGTTTTAAACAGAGACAGACGATGAAAAGATTTTTTTCAACCTGCCTGTTGTTTTGGGTGGGCATATTCTTACTATTGGTCGGTTGTAAGAAGGATGAGGTGACAGTTGTCGAAGACGAGGATATTGTGGATAATGAATTACCCGTCAGGTTGACGGTGGCGGATTATAACGAGAGTAACACGTATTATTTGTTGAATGATGACGAATCCCCGGATGTTTATTTCGATTCGAAGCAGCGAAGTTTTCTCGTGACGCAGCCCTTGCAAATTTCGCTGGATGACGAGCTCAATTTCCAGATTCGTTTTTATAGCCCGAGAGCCTTGAAAGGCGTGACGATTTGGGCAACCATCGAGGGGTACGACGAGGAGGTCGAGTTTATGTCGCTCGAGAAAATCATGCCGTTCCAACAGCTTCGGGTGCCTGTGCCTTTTGTCACCACGGATATGACCGCGTACACTCGCGGCGGAAAAAAGATTCTTATCACGGCAAACCCGGATTTGACGGTGGAGGATATCTCTTTTAGAATCGAGTGTGACGATCCTTATTGGGCAAGGTTGCAATCTATCCGTTGTAAATGGAATATCGCTTTCGGCAGGTATAGCGACACGCAGGCAAGCTGGAAGTATAAAATGAAGGCTTCACACACGCGTGAGGCGGTGGCGATAGCGTTGAACATGAGTTATATGTTTTCGTCGGAGAAGCTCGAGAAGGCGTTGCACGAGTTCGGACCTCTACATAGTAACAATGACAGGGTGGAGATTGACAAGCATGCTTTATTGACAAGAGTGCTTAATCACCGCGGGTTGGTTTTCGGTTATACCACGGGTGTGATGGGATTGGGTGGCGGTACGACGTACGGGATGCACGAGGTGTGTTACCTTGAGCATTATGCCGATGATAAGAGCATCACGGAAACCCTTTTTCATGAGTTCGCGCATTGCGTGGGATACGGGCATGCCGGGAATATGACCTATGAGCAGACGGGACCCGGGTGGATTACCTTGTGTAATAACGTGTACGTCGAGTTGTCGCGTGAAAAGAAGTTGCCCGTTTACTCCCGCCGTTTCCTGCATACCCGTAAGTGCAAGAACAGGTATTTTGACGATATATACGTGGCGTCAAAATATATTATCGAGGATCCGGAACTTGATGCCCTAGATGGTGGTTTGTCCCCGTTGCGCGGGGTGACGGACACGGGTGGGGATGACGGTATGCCGCTGACTTTCCGGTTGGATTACGCGGATGTGCCCGGGGCAACGGCCGCCACTTTCCGCCCGAAAGACGTGTACGCGTACGGGAATACCTTGTACGTGGTGAATGATGCTGACAATAATTATAGCGTGGAGGTGTTCAATCTCGAGCCTAACAGTATGAAACAGCATTTGAATAGTATCCGGGAATGGTCGCGGGGGGACGAAACGGAAACGTTCGGTGGTAGACCGAATGGTGTTACGCGTGCTAACGGGAAGATATATGTCACTCACGAGGGGAGTCGCACGGAGATTTTCGACGCGGGGGATTACCGGTTTGTCACGTGTATCGGAACCGGGGCGTGGGGTACGGGGCCTTCTCAAACCGTGCACGCTTTCGACGTTGTGCTTTACAAGGGAATGGTGGCGATTCATGACAAGCGTTATGTCAATTTCGTGGAAGAGGGGGTGTTGACGCCCGGAAACGTGGCACCGCGTTTGTACATTCGGTCGGAGCATTTGGGCGAGGTGAGCGCCGCTTACGGCATGGCGGTCGATGAACGGGCGGGATTGCTTTATTCCACCCATCCGTCCAAGCGTATAGATGTTTTCGCTCTTGGTGATATACGCGAGGGTGTGACTCTTAAACGTGTCAAGCAGTTGGCTTACCGTAACACGCCTTACGCGCTGGATTTTTACAAGGGTAGGTTGTTCGTGACTTCTAACGGCAACGAGAAGTTTTGCGAAGTTGACCCGGAAACGGGGGATATCGTGAAGGATTACACGACGGTCGGTGGCATCACGTTGCAAGCCCCCGAGAAGTTCTGTATCCGCCGTAGCACGTTGTTTATTGTCGACCGCACGAAGGACGGGCCGTGTCTTTACGCTATTCCCACGCGGGAGTTGAAATAGGAGCGTATGGTTGTTTTTTTTCAAAAAAAATACACCCTTCATTCACCCGTTTTGATTTTTATTTAGTCTTACTTGTATAAAAAACAAAGTATGACTATATCGAATTACATAGAAGAGTTGATTTACCGTGTGTTAGCAGGAGATGCAAGCGAGGAGGAACGATGTGAGTTGGAGGCGTGGGTGCGGGAGAGCGAGGAGCATCGAGTGTTTTTTCACAAGGTGGAGCGGGCTTGGTACACGGGGAAGTATGCCGTGAGATGGAAAAACGTGGAGATGAGTTCCGCGTGGAAAGCTGTGGAGCATAAGCGGGAAAGTCATCGACGGAGGCGTTTGTTGCGCGTTGGTTGGAGTGTGGCGGCGGCAGTGGTGTTGGTGGTCGGGTTGGCGTGGATGTTTTTGCCGTCGGGGGAAGAGAATATGTCCGTGGCGATGGTGCAGGCTCCGGTGGGTAAGCCCGGGGAGTCGAAGGCGTTGCTGGTGCTTTCGTCGGGAGAGCGGGTTGCTTTGGGAGGCGAGCAGGCGGACACGATACGGGAGAACGGGCAATCGATTTTGCGGGAGAAGGATTATATTGATTATAGTCGGGAGAAAGGTGATGGAGTGACGGAAACGGTTTATAATGAGTTGATCGTGCCTGTTGGTGGGGAGTACCGTTTGTTGCTTGCCGACGGGACTGTCGTTTACATGAATTCGGAATCCCGCTTAAAATATCCGGTACGGTTCACCGGGAGCGAGCGATTGGTGGAGTTGGAAGGAGAGGCTTATTTCGAGGTGGAGCGGGATGAGGAGCGTCCTTTCGTGGTACGCACGAGTCGGTTGGACGTGACGGTATTGGGCACCGGGTTTAACGTGATGGCTTACAAGAAGGATGCCCGTACGGAAGTCACTTTGGTGAACGGGAAGGTGGACGTGACGAGCGGGAAGATTAGCGAGGTGTTGACCCCGAACCGACAGTTCGTGATGAATAACGAGAGTGGTGAATACGAGGTGCGTACGGTGGATGCGGATGCTTATGCCGCGTGGAAAAAGGGAACTTTGAATTTTGACGCGATGCCGTTGGAGGAGTTGGGGGATAAGCTGGCGCGTTGGTACGGGGTGAGTTTCTTTTTCAGTAATGAGCGTTTGAAGCAGTTGAAGTTCACGGGTGCTTTCAGGAAATATAATGATATGGATTATATTCTTTCTTTGATAGAGGCAACGACGGATGTAACTTTTAAAATCAATGGAAATGCAATTATAGTTAACGAAAAATAAAGTAGAAAACCGCTTCCGAAGGGGCATAAAAATACCGGAAAGTGTTGGGAGCACGATCCGGTAGTTACTCCCGGGGGAGCATTAAGAATCACTTAATTCACAAATGTATGAAAAAAAGTAATGTAGTGTGGCTTGTTTTGTCAAAAAATAAGCGGCAGCAATTATGGAGAATTATGAAACTAACATGGATTTTGTGTGTCTGTTTCGTGTGTACGTTGTCTGCGAACAGTCTGGCACAGCAAAAATTGAGTATGAATTTGGGGGAAACGTCGATTAAGACGGTTTTCGAGGAGATTCGTAAGCAAACGAACAAGATCGTGATTTATAATGACGACCGGTTGGCGTTGCGGAAGAAGGTGAATGCGGATTTCAAGGACATGGAGTTGGCAGATGTGCTGGAGCGTGTACTTGCCGGAAGCGGTATGACGTACAAGTTCGTGGACGATTATATCGTGATTACTCCTGCCGTGAAGCCCGCGCAGGATGAGAAAAAAGCGTTTCGGGTAAAAGGTTTCGTGTACGACCAGAACAAGGAGGCTTTGCCGGGAGTGACGGTGAAAGTGGCAGGGGTACCCCTCGGGACTTCTACCGATGTGAACGGGTGGTTTACCATGGAATTGACCGAGAAAGCGACTTTGGAATTTTCATTCGTGGGGTATAAAAGGAAGACTTTGGCTTTGACCGATCAGATGTTGAAAGACACGATTCGGGTTTACATGGAGGAAGAGGTGAACGAGATGGATGAGGTTGTCGTGACCGGTTATCAGGAAATCCGCAAGGATCGAATGACAGGTTCGGTGACTGTTATTACAGCCAAGGAGTTGGAGAATAGTGCGTTCAAGAGCATAGATCAGATTCTGGAAGGTAAGGTTGCCGGGTTGTATTCTTTCAAGACCAGTGGAGCACCGGGAGCGCGGGCGAACGTGCGGATCAGGGGTGATAACTCTATCTCGGGTAACAAGGAGCCTATGTGGGTGGTAGACGGTCTACCTTTACAAGGTGGTGTGGCTTCCATTAACGTGCTTAATGCGGGAAATATTCAAGAGTCTGCACTTGATCACGGTATCGGTAATCTTTCTCCGGCGGATATAGAGTCGATCACGATTTTAAAGGATGCGGCGGCATCGGCAATCTACGGGGCGCGGGCTGCTAATGGTGTAATCGTTATCAAAACGAAACGCGGTTTCGAGGGGAATGCGACATTCAGTTATAACGGTAGTTTTGGTATGGTTGAAGCCCCAAGCATTGATTTGGATTTTATGAATAGTAGAGAGAAAGTGGATTTTGAGTTAGAATTGATGCGAGATTTCAATCGTGCAGATCAAGCTGGTTTGGCGGGTAAGGCTTACGATTTGTATATGCAAGGACGTATTAATGCTGAACAATATAATGCTGACTTGGAGAGGTTACGTTCTATAAATACCGATTGGTTTGATGTGATTTTCCGAAAAGGATTTTCGCATTCTCATTTCTTATCGATGCGAGGTGGCTCAGAAAAAACCAATTACTATGCTTCGTTAAATTATAGTGGGCAGGATGGTATTTTGAAAAGCAATAGTTACGATAACTTGGGGGCTAAATTGGAAATTCGCCATAAACCTTTCGAGAATTTTGAATTGAATTTCCAAGTGGAAGGATATTATCGAGAGAGTGTAGACCATGCCTCTGGTATTGATCCGTTCAAGTATGCCGTTTTTGCTAATCCCTACGAGAAGCCGTACAATGCGGATGGTAGTTATGCAGCTGATTTGAGTTATTTGGGAGATAATTGGAGTTCGTTGAAGTATGGTTATAAATTTGATACATTCAATATCTTAAGAGAGTTAAATGAAACTCAAGCCAAGAGTATCGCTTCCGATATATCTGCTCGATTAGGATTTAACTATCAGATTCTGGAAGGGTTGACAGCAGATGTAAGCGGTGCTTTGACCTATAGCACGAATAATACTGAGAAGTGGGCTGCACCGGGAACATATGCTTCTTATGTAAATTTAAATTTTGTAAGAAGTGCTTTGAAGTTAAATCCAGAGGCTGAGATATCTTCGGAATTTAATAACGGTTATTTGCAAGAAGGTTCCGGTCGTACGACTTCTTTTGCGTTGAGAGGATTAGTTAGCTATAACAACGATAAGTTGGAAGGTCATTCGTTCTCTGTTGTAGTGGGAACCGAGTTATCTGGAAGCAAGAGTTATAATAACTTCCATAATTTTCCGGAGTTTAATCAGATTTATCGATTTACGAGTTTTCCTTCTTTTCCAAACTCGGATGAAATCACATATGATAAATTGAAAGATGTATTTCGTGGTATGATGAGTACGGGAGAAGCACAGGATCGTTCAGCCTCTTTCTTCGGAGCTTTCACTTATACTTTGCGAGATAAATATGTATTCAATGTGAATGCTCGTTTCGACGGTGCAGATATTATTGGTACAGATAACCGCTTTACTCCGTTGTGGTCTGCCAGTTTCCGTTGGAATGCGATGCGGGAAAATTTCTTGAAGAACGTGAACTTTATTTCTGATTTAGCCGTACGTTTTTCTTATGGATACACGGGAAATATTGATCGTAATGCTTATCCGATGCCGTTAGTATTTTTGAATGCAGAAAGATATGATGGTTTATTTTTGGCTGAACGAGTGGAATTCCCGAATCCCAATGTTAAATGGGAACGTAAACAAGATCGGAATATCGGTTTGGATTTTGGTTTCTGGAACAACCGTATCGGTGGTACGTTTAACTACTACTGGAATACTACTCGCGATTTGTTAGGTGAGATGACAACTCCTTATTCTTATGGACGTACTAGTATTAAGACCAATGTATCCTCTTTGGAGAATACGGGGTGGGAGTTTAATATCAACTTTCGTTTCGATTTAGGGAAAGAGGTTTCTTGGGTAAATTCTTTCAATATAGCTCAAAACAAGAACAAGATTACCAATACTTATATCAAGAATTTTGAAGAATTTGAAGAGGTGAATTGGAATGGTAGTACGGCTAATATTGAGGGATATGCTACCGGGACTATATTTGGGCATCGTTTTGCTGGGGTAAATCCTGTTACTGGTAATGCTACTTTCTATTTGACAGAAAGAGCTAGAGAAGTATGGGCAGAGAAGAAAGAGGTATCTATTGATCAGATTCCATACGTTATGGAGGATTCGAAAAAGGAGTTTGACTCAAGTGTGATGGCTGCTTCTTTGGTGAATTTGGGTACGGTGAATCCGAAAGTAACTGGAGGTTTTACCTCTACTTTGACTTGGAAACAATTGGAGGTACGTCTCGGTTTTGCTTATAGTGTCGGACATTTGTTAGAAACCTTTAATGAACGTGAATACGCACCTCGTGGGGGAGGAAATGGAGAGGTCTTTATTTCTAGGACTAATCGTTTGAGAACTGCTATGAATCGTTGGAGAACCCCGGGTGATATTACTAATACACCTCGTTATTCTTTTGCAAGTAATAGTTATCGTCAGATGTTGACGGATGATAAATTTGAAGACGCTGATTTCTTGGCTTTCCGTGATTTGACGGTTTCATACGATTTGCAGGGAGACTGGTTTAAGTATATAGGGCTAACTCGCTTCCGTGTAGGATTACAGGTAAGCAATGTATTTGTATTTACGAAGTATAGTGGTTTGGATGTAACTACCGGAAAGCCGTTTAATTATCCGTTACCTCGTACTTATATGTTTAATCTTTCTTTGGGCTTTTAAAAGATCGATGTTATGAAAAAATATATACGATTAATTAGTATTTTATTAATTCTGTGGATTACAGGGTGTAATAAGTTTTTGGATGTAACTCCCAAAAACGTGATCTCCATGGATGATTTACAGAGTATCAAGCAGGCATTATCCGGTTTTTTAAATGGAATGCGTGTTGATGGGGGAAATAGTTATAATTTTGAAAATCCAGTATCTCCTTTGGAACCGAGCAATAGAGAGGGGGTTTTGCTTGCATATTGTGAAGAGTGGGATTTATCAGAACTGGCAGCAGATAACGAAGGAATGACCGTTGAGGATATTAAAAAAGTTGATTGGCGTGATGAAACAACTCAAGGGTATTGGGGGAGATTTTATCAAACCATTGGTTTTATGAATTTGATACTTCACGAAGCTGAAACTGCTACCGGAGATGAGGATATGCGGGATTATATTATGGGGGAGGCATACGTTATGCGGGCTTATTGTTTCTTTAAGTTGGTTCAGTATTATGCTCCTTATGATAATAATGATTTGGGTATTCCTTTATGTCTGAATTCTTATGATGATTTTGAGGACGTAAATCTGTCCCGTGCTCCTCAAACGAAGGTATACGCTCAAATTTTAAGTGATTTGCATGAGGCTGAAATTCGATTAGAGCGGACGCCTATGCGAAATGGTTTTAATGTGATGTATAAATCATCCGTATTAAATCGGTTGTTTGCGCAGGTTTATCAGTTTAAAGCTCTTTCTCCTGCAGCAGAGGCAAACGATTGGCAGAATGCTGCGTTATATGCTTCTAAAGAAACAAGAAATGCTACTTTAGATGGTATTGATGTTTTGTATTCGATATTCAGCGTTAATAATACCAAAGAGGTCATGAATAATGAAACAGCTTTGCGTATATTTTTCAGTATGGGGTATCCCAAAAGCTCTATGTTTAATGGGATGGAATTAAGCACTGATTTTTACGAGAGTTATTTTTCTGTATCAGAAGGAGATATACGTCGTGATTTTATTGAGGAGATAAATGTATACGATTGGAAGCAAGGAAAATATGTATTAAAATTACTTCTTAATAAATTTGATAGTGATTATATTTATGGGGATTATGGAAGTGTATTTGTTGGTTTCCGATTGGCTGAGGCTTTCTTGATTCAAGCAGAAGCATTAGCGATGACGGAAAAGTTGGATGAAGCAAAAGCTATATTGGAACGTTTTAAAGAAGATAGATATGAAGGTACTTACACTACGCCTTCTGATAAAGAGGGATTGTTAAAAGACATTTATCGAGAACGTCGTAAAGAGTTTATGGGAGAGGGTGATTATGGCTGGTTAGATATAAAACGTTTAGGATTGAAAGTAGAGCGTACAATAGACGGTAAAACCTATACATTGGATGGTAAAGGGGATTATCGTTATACATTCCCGATTCCGACAATGGAACTGGAAAATAATAAGTTTATAGATCAAAATCCAGGATGGCATTTAACAGAGTAATATTATGAAGGCAAGGAATTTATTATATTTGTTCTTATTATTAGGCTTTTTTACAGCATGTACACCAGAAGAAAGTGAAGTGCTTGATTTTGGTCAAATTAAGATTGCAAAAGTGGAATTGGGTGCAGATGCCCGTCAATTGATTGCGGACGGGGTTGCGACTTTAACGCTGAATCCTATGTTGTATCAAGAGTGTACATTCCAAGACAAAGATGGTCGAGATAGTATAGGATATGGCCGAATTCCGGCAGATCGATTTCCTAGTGATGTTGTTCGCTATTTTCTAGAAGATGGTACAGTGTTAGATGGTGCGGAATACAAGACTACTGACGCATCACAAGGTAACGTGGGATTTTATATCACGGTAAATGATATGAAGTCTGATGTCTTTACCGTGAAATTGCGGGAACCTTTTGCTGAAGATAAATACGAAACGATAACTTATCCGGTTGTTTTTCATGTGGTACAAGCCACTGAAAGCGTGGAGGCAGGACAAGCGATTGGGGTGGATTTGATTTATGAAATTTTTAATAATATGTGTAATGTTTTTGCGCATGAAAGTATTTTTACCCCGAATGGAGCAGATACGCGTATTCGTTTTCAATTAGCAGAGTATGATCCGGATGGAATGCAAATGAAAGAGAAAGGTGTTAATCGTCATACGGAACTGAAAAGGTATATGCAATCAGATCTTTTACCTAATTTGGAAAATGCCATAAAGACAAGTAAGTATTATACTGATATTTTATGGGATTATAAAAAGTATTTGAATATTTGGATTATTGAAGGTGCGCAAAGAAACGTTGCTGCTCCCCCTGCTTATATTTTGGCAGGGACAGAACTTTTGGAAGGTGTGTCAATGCAGGAAAAGAGCGAGGCTGAATTTGAGAATGTAAATTGGAATATTTATGATATCGGCTTGTTGTTTGATGCAAGTGATTTTACATCAAATGAAGGTATGCCGTATGGATATATTGGCCAGCTGGGTACGTTTTTTGGATTGCGGCCTACTGAAAATATGGATGTAACGGGGGAGGTTGTATCTGATTATTGTGATGATACAGTACCTTATCGCACGTATACTGAATCTTGGTATGATGAAAATGGAAATGATGCAAATAATCGATTGAAAATTACTGATGATGGTTTGTTATTCTATTCCACGAACATTATGGATAACCAAAGTTTCAGAAGTTCTATCACTATGGATCAGGTGAAGCGTATGCGTATTATTACGGATAACTGTCCACTCCGCTGGGCTTGGAAGAGCAAGTGGGCATTCACGGGAAAAGAAGATTAATAATAGTCTTATATGTTGTGAATTAAGAGAAGGGGGAAGCTGAAAAAGGCTTCTTCCTTACTCTTTCTATGTAGAGAAAATCGAAGTTAAACTTAATAAATTGTGGACATGAAATATCGTTTATTATTTATCGTTTTTTTATTCGCATGTTGTTTTGCTTGTGAAAGTGTGATAGAAAATCAGCAATTCAATGAGTTGGATTTGGAAGAAAATATTTTGATAGAAGATGGGGGATTATCTCGCTCTGTGGATAGGGGAGTAACTGAGAATATGAATGCATTCCTTCAACGTGTTGATTTCTTTGAGCGTCAATTTATAGAATTGTATCAGTCTTATGATACAATTATTTCTGAAGGTATACTAAGACAAAAATGGTATGAATGTATTAATCGTTTTGATAAAGATGCAGCTCGTGTGTATCAAGATTTGTGTATAAATAAGTCTAGAGGTTTATTTAAGAATGATGAAGATCTCGAAAACTATTTTAGAAGTTTTAGAATATATAGTTCTCGTTGTAAGCAAGTTGTTGATTTAATAGTTCGTTCTGTAGAAGATTTAAGAAGTGAAATTATACATGAGTTAGAATATGGCATAAAGCCAATAGAACCAGATGAGCGTCCGGAAACTATTCGTTATACACTTTCGGAAACAATAAAAGAAACGAGAGGATATTGGGGAACATGGGAAGAAGTTGGTAAAGTAGGGGGGCCTGGTCCGTTATTTACTTCATTGGACGAATTCGATTTTATTGATGTAGCTTGTTTAGTAGATAATTACAATAGGCAAAATTTGTACACGTATAATAATTTTGCTTTTTCTACACCTCGAAAAGCGGAAGGATTTCAGGCTATTATGAAAATTGTAAATGATAGAGGAAATTTGATATTGCTAGGAGTACGTGTTCATCATGAGGATAGCCATACGATTTATCTTTATGTGATAGATGCTCATACGTATGAAATTTATGATCGGCTTGAAGTGGCTGTTTATTACCGCTATGATTTTAATGATCGATACGAAACGGAAGCGGATTCTCGTAGATTTCTTGTTAAAGATTGGATGTTTAAAGATGATTACAAGATCGTCGTTGGTGAATTGAAAACAGATGTTGCGGCTAAATTTAATGAAGATTTTGGAACATTAGAGGCGGAAGTGATTCGCACTACATACAAGTATAATGTTAATACGAATAAATTCGTACAAGTAGAGCAAAAATCTGTACGTAATTTGCAATATTGTTCTGAAAATGTAGTTACTAACTGGACTCCACTTTCTGAGTAGTCGTATTATATAAACGTGAATTAACGTCATGAAAAAAGTAATTTGCACCATCAATCTGTTGTTGTGGTTGGTCGTGCTGGTGTGTGAATCTGTTGCCCAGCCTCATTTAAAATTTAACGAGGGGGGACGGTTTAAGGTCGTGCAGGTGACTGATATGCACATTAACTTGAAGAAGGGGCAGTCGGAAGTGTGTTTTGAATTGTTGGAGGAGGTGATTCGGGAGGAGCGACCGGACTTGGTGGTGTTTACCGGGGATCAGGTGACAGAGTTGAATCCGCGAGCGACATGGGGACGGTTGGTGGAGCAAATGAGAACGTGCGGGGTGGCATGGACGATGGTTTTCGGGAATCATGATCACGAGCAGGGAATGAGTCGGGAGGAGATTTACGAGATGGTGAAGGAGGCTCCCAATTGCTTGATGAGCAAGGGGAACGTGAAGGGTGTCGGGAATTACGTGTTGGAGATAGAGGAGAAGCAGAGCCGGGCGACGGCTGCTGTGCTTTATTTTTTGGATTCGCATAGTAATTGCGAGTTGAAAGAGGTGGGGGGATACCAGTGGGTGGATTTTTCACAGATAGCTTGGTTGCGGGAGCAGAGCGCAAGACGAGAGTGTCCGTCGCTGCTGTTTATGCATATCCCGTTGCCGGAATATAACTATGCTTGGAACGGGAAGACGTTCGGGGTGAGGTTGGAAGAAATTTGTTGCCCGCGGCTGAATAGCGGGTTGTTTACCGCGTTGAAAGAGTCGGGGCAGGTGATGGGGGTGTTCGCGGGGCATGACCATGAAAATGACTTTATAGGTGTATATTATGATATAGCGTTGGGATACGGGCGTGTGTCCGCCGGGAAAAATGCCTACGGGTGTTTGGAACCGGGGGTGCGGGTGATTGAATTGACGGAAGGGAAACGGGAATTTGAAACGTATGTCCGGCTGAAAGGCGGGGAGGTGAAAAACAGATGCAAGTATCCGGTAGATTTTGAAGACTTGAAAAAATTGAAGTAATGATGAGATTGTGT